>URSO01000011.1 GCA_900550415.1 uncultured Collinsella sp. | reverse complement strand
CCGCCTCGTTTCAAGGCACCTTGCTCGCTCTGGCGGGTTTTCGCTGACATTGCCAAAACATCGACGATACCGTGGCTGGCGGGACACTCCCTTTGTCTAGAGATTTCCCGTTTGCCGATTTGTGCCTTGAAAAATGTATATAACGACTATAACGTAGTGTGAAACATATTGGAAACAATACCGAGGAGGCTGCGTTGAAGAAAAGCAATCTGGGCTATGTGCTGGTGCTGATCGCCGCGCTTATGTGGGGCAGCATCGGAATCTTTGTAAACGGCATCTCGGCCATGGGCGTTACGTCCCAGAGTATGGCTGCCTTTCGCTTGTTGGTCGGAGCGCTTATCTTGGCGCCGGTCCTGATGTTTATGGGCTGCCATTCGGGTGAGGGGTCTACCGTGGCTCAGGGTCCGCTGGCCCTGTTCAAGGCAAGCCCTAAAGAGCTTGTTTCCTGCGCGCTTGTCGGTATCGTCGGTTTGGCCGCCGCCAACACTTGCTATTACGAGTGTATGGGCGAGGTGGGCATGTCCACGGCCTCGGTGCTGCTCTATACCTCGCCGGTGTTTGGCGTCGTGCTCGGCCGCGTGCTTTATCGCGAGGACGTGACCCCCAACAAGCTCGTTGCCATCGCTTTTAACATAGGGGGCTGTGTACTTGCAGTAACTAATGGCGACCTTTCCGGTTTCCATTTTTCGGTTTGGGGCGTCACGTCGGGCGTGATTGCAGGCTTTTGTGGGGCGTCGCTCGCGGTGTTTAGCCGGATAGCAACCAAGACGGTCCACCCGCTGGCTGTCACGTTTTGGGGCCTTGTTTTTGGCGGTGGGGTTATGGCGGCTATCGCGGCTCCGTGGCCGGATGTCGCCGCGGCAATGTCGCCACAGCTGCTGCTGCTGTTCCTTGGCTTTGGACTCATCCCCACAGCCGTGGCTTACATCTTATATATGCAGGGTCTGTCCATGGGGCTCGAGACATCGAAAGTTCCCGTCGTAATGTCTTTTGAGACGGTCGTCACCGTACTGGTGGGCATTGGTGTCTATGCCGAGTCCGCCGGCGCGATCAAGGTCCTGGGTATTGTGCTGGTGCTCATGTCCATCCTGATTATGAACACCGACTTCTCCAAGCTGCGCAACAGTGTATTTGTCGGTCATGTCGCTGAGAGCATGACCTTTAAGCCCAACGCGTGGTGGACGGAGAAAACGCAGGACATGGATCTGTTTAAGGAACGTACCGGCATCGCGCTGGAGCCCACCGTGCAGGAAAGCCCCTGGTACTTCGTGCGATAGGGGATTGCGCGCAGGGTCCGACTTGGGGTTATCCCGCCAGTGCCGGCCTGCCCAGCCCCAACGTTTCAAGTACGTTAAACCCGTCAACGGTCGATTTTCACCCGCGAACGGTCTTTATACTAATTGGCAATATCCGCAACGTATAAGACGTTATAATGACCATAACGAAAAGGAGGAGGCAAGATGAATCAGATCATTCTCGCATCTCATGGCGGCCTGGCCGCAGGCGCCAAAGACACGCTCGAGATGGTTCTCGGCGACGTGTCGAACGTCCACGTCGTGTCGCTTGCTCGTGACGACAAGGAGCCCATCACCAACAAGGTGGACGCCATGATCGCCACGTTCAACGCGGACGACACTGTCTATGTGCTGACCGATATGCTCGGCAGCTCGGTCAACAACAGCATGGTCGAGCTTTCCCGCAACGGTGCGGCATTCACGGTGATCAGCGGTTTCAACATTCCGCTGGCACTGACGCTCGCTATGAGCCCCGCCCCCGTCAAGGGTGCCGAGCTCGCGGCCCTCATCAACGAGGCCCGCACCGGTCTGACCAATCCCAACGCACCGGTCGAGGCTGCCGCGGCTCCCGCCAAGAAGGCTAAGGCGCCCCGTCACAGCTCCGGTCCCGCCAAGATCGTCCTCGCACGTCTTGACTACCGTCTGCTGCACGGTCAGGTCGTCTTTACCTGGACCACCAAGGTTCAGGCCGAGCGCATCATCGTCGTCGACAACGCTGCCGCCAACGATGACATCAAGAAGGGCGCTCTTAAGCTGGCCAAGCCCCAGGGCGTGCGCCTGAACGTCTTCACCGTCGAGCGTGCCCTCGCCAAGATGGACAAGCTCAACACCCTCGGCGAGCGCGTCATGTTCGTCTTTGGCAACACTGCCGAGATGCTGCAGTTCTGCCAGGGCTACAAGCTCGACGCCATCAACCTGGGCGCCACCGCCAACCACGACGGTGCCGATCAGGTCGGCGGCAAGGACAGCTCCGTCTTCTTCGACGCCACCCAGAAGGCCGACGTCAACCAGCTGCTCGACATGGGCATCAAGCTCTACGTCCAGCAGACCCCCACGTATCAGAGCGTCGACATCGACGCCAAGCTGTAATCAACCAGGCTTTTGCCTGACTGAAAGGAGAAGGGTATGAATACGTTCATCAGTGCGGTGCTCGTCGGCCTCGTCGGCGTGTTCTGCATGTGGGACTCCCGCCTGCTCGGTCGTCTTAACTTCGAGCAGCCCCTCGTTGGCGCTACGCTCGTCGGTCTGCTGCTGGGCGATGTGCCCACCGGCCTTGCCGTCGGTGCCGCCGTCGAGCTCGTGTCCATGGGCCTGGTGCAGGTCGGCGCCGCCGTTCCGCCCGATATGGTCCTGGGCGGCATCGTGGCCGCTGCCTTCGCGTGCCTGACCGATGCTTCCGCCGAGACCGCCATGACGATCGCCATCCCGGTCGCCGTCCTGGGTCAGCTCCTCGGCATCGTGTTCCGTTCCATCATCGCCGCCCTCACCCATGTGGCCGATAGCGCGATTGATAACGGCAAGTTCAAGACCGCCTACCGCATGCACATCTGCGCCGGCTCCGGTCTGTACGCCATCATGTACTTCCTGCCGATCTTCCTGGCCGTCTTTGTCGGTACCGACCTGGTCCAAGCCATCGTCAACATGGTTCCCGAGTGGCTGTCCGTTGGTCTGAACGTCTCGACCAAGATCATGACCGCCTACGGTCTGGCCCTGCTGCTCACCATGATGATCAAGAAGGGTATGACCCCGTTCCTGTTCATCGGTTTCCTGCTCGCCGCCTACCTCAACCTGTCCGTCATCGCGGTCGCTCTGATCGGTGTGTGCCTGGCTATCGTCTTCATGGGCTTCAAGTTCAACGGTTCCCATGCAGCCGCCGGTGTCGATTCCGACTACGATCCGCTCGAAGACGACGAAGACTAAGGAGGAACACACTATGGCAACTGCAACCAAGGACGTGTCCCTGAACAAGAAGGTCAGCCAGTTCTTCTGGCGCTCCTGGGCCATCCAGGCCTCTTGGAACTACGAGCGTCAGATGAACATGGGCTTCCTCTACGGCATGGTCCCCACGCTCGATCGCCTCTATCCGGACGAGTCCGACCCCAAGCAGCTCGCTGCTAAGAAAGAGGCTTACCACCGTCACATGGCGTTCTACAACTGCACCCCGCAGACGAGCGCTTTTGTCCTAGGCCTCGCCGCCTCCATGGAGGAGGAGTACGCCAAGGATCCCGAGAACTTCGATCCCGATTCGATTAACGCGGTCAAGACCTCCCTCATGGGCCCGCTTTCCGGCATCGGTGACTCTTTCTTCCAGGGCACCATCCGCGTTATCGCCTTTGGCCTGGGCGTTCAGCTGGCTCAGCAGGGCTCCATCATGGGTCCGATCCTGGCCATGCTCATCTCCATCGTGCCCTCCGTGCTGATCACGTGGTTCGCTGCCAAGATCGGCTACCAGGGCGGCCACGAGTACCTGAGCAAGCTCCAGGGTGGCGACCTCATGGAGAAGCTCATGTATGTCTGCGGCATCGTGGGTCTTATGTCCGTGGGCGGCATGATCGCTACGCTGATCGGCGCCACCACCCCGCTGCAGTTCGCTGACGGCACCGTCGTGATCCAGGATATCCTGGACGGCATGATGCCCCAGATGATCTCCCTTGGCCTCACCGGCCTTATGTACTGGCTCATCAAGAAGAACGTCAACACCGGTTGGCTTCTCGTGATCGCCATCGTGGGCGGCATCGCCCTCTCCGCGGCCGGCATCCTGGCCTAGTCGCGACCAAGCGTCTAACCGCTTTCCCCCGGGGGCCTGCCTGGCATCCCATACCCCAGGCAGGCTTCCATCCCTAAATGTGTCAAAGGGACAGCTCCTTTGTCACATCCTCAACGGGCCGGCGACTCGGTCCAAATCACGGTAACCCTGCGTGCGTCCGGCAAAGTGGCGCCGCAATAATCGAAAGGAATGTGTCAGATGTACGAGATCGACCTTAACCTCCCTAAGCAGATCGTCGCTGACGTCCTGTCCAACCACGAGATCCACAGCGTCGCCTTCGTCGGCTGCGGTGCCTCCATGTCCGACCTTTACCCCGCCAAGTACTTCCTGGCCAACAACACGGACAAGCTGAACGTTCAGATCTTCACCGCTAACGAGTTCAACTACGACACGCCCTCCTGGGTCAACGAGCACACCTTCGTGATCACCTGCTCCCTCGGTGGCTCCACGCCCGAGACCGTCGAGGCCAACAAGACCGCCAAGAAGCACAACTGCCCGGTCGTCTCCCTCACCAACAAGGCTGGCTCCGCTCTGACCGTCGACGCCGACCACGTCATCGTTCACGGCTTCCACGCCAACTACGCTGCCAAGTGCGAGAAGCCCGGCTACGCCATTGCTCTTGCTCTCGAGATCCTTCAGCAGACCGAAGGCTATGACCACTACGAGGACATGATCACCGGCCTCACCAACGTCTTCGAGCTCTGCGAGAACGCCGCTCAGTCCGCCAAGGGCCTCGCCAAGCAGTTCGCCCAGGACTTCAAGGACGACAAGATGATCTACTTCATGGCCTCTGGTGCCTCCGAGAAGATGGCTTATTCTCACGCCGCCTTCCTGTTCACCGAGATGCAGTGGATCGACGCCGCCGCCTACAACACCGGCGAGTACTTCCACGGCCCGTTCGAGGTTTCCACCGAGGGTAAGCCCTACGTCTTCTTCATGTCCGATGGTGCCACCCGTCCGATGGACGCCCGCGCCCTCACCTTCCTTAAGCGCATGGGCGCCAAGGTCGCTCTGATCGACTCCAAGGACTACGGTCTAGCCGACGCCGTGCCGGCAAGCGTCGTCACCTACTTCAACCCGCTGCTGCACCTCGCCGTTATGCGCGAGTACGGCAACCAGATCGCCGAGGCCCGTCAGCACCCGCTGACCATGCGTCGCTACATGTGGAAGCTTTCCTACTAATCACAAGTAAGTAGACCTTGCGGGTTGATTGAGAGGGGATGGGGTTTTCGCCCCATCCCCTTTTTTGCTCTGGGGAGGACGTGTTTGTCGCTCCGCAAAACCCCAGGTAAAACCTACCAAAATAAACCTGTCCCTTTTTGGCAGGTGGGAGGAGATGCGTATGATCAAGGCAGTGCTGTTTGATATGGATGGCGTGCTGGTCGATACCGAGTGGTTCTACAACCGTCGTCGCGTGGCGTTTATGGAGGAGAAGGGGTTCCACTTTGACGAGATCCCCGATCTTTCGGGGTCTAACGAGCCCGCCATTTGGAAGGCGCTGGTGCCCGACGATATCGAGCTGCGTGAGCAGCTGCGCGTGGAGTACAAGCAGGTCTACAGCCCGGTCCACCCCGTTCCGTATGCCGAGCTGCTCAACGAGCAGACGGAGCCGGTGATGCGCGAGCTGCACGAGCGCGGCGTGAAGCGCGCCATCGCGAGCTCGTCCTATCGCGAGCTGATCGACGAGTTGGTTGAGATCGCCGGTATCGCCGACGTGCTGGACTACACCATCAGCGGTCACGAGTGCAGCGCGTTTAAGCCCGACCCCGAGATCTACCTGCGCGCCATGGAGGCGCTGGGGGTGGAGCCTGCCGAGTGCCTGGTTATCGAGGATTCGCCTTTAGGCATCGAGGCCGGCAAGCGTTCCGGCGCCCGTGTCCTGGCGCTGCGTCCGCACAAGGGCGTCAACCTGGATCAATCGCGAGCCGATGCCGTTATCGACAATCTGACCGACATTTTGGCCGCTCTGTAGCGTTGATTCACCGCAAAAAGCACGGGTTCAAACGTTTTTTGCGGTGGACTGGCTCGATTTGGTTTCGATTTGGTCCGTTTGGCTTCGACTCAGACTAAGTGAGTAGACTTTTTGGCGCAGGCCGAGCACAAAGCGTATCTGCCTTAGCAAAACCGCAGGTCGCAGAGGTGTCTATTTTTGGGTGTGCTCGGCAGATCGCAAAAAGTCTACTCACTTAGATTTTTGCTCTTTGGTCGTAGGAGTTGCTGGTCCCGTTTTGGTTGTCGAGAGAGGGTGAATTGAAGCGCCCTCTGTCGCTCCATGCTACAATCGCCGGCATGCCCCACAATTACATCTGCTTTCGAAGGGAGCCTATGTGGCGAACGCCATCGACCAGCTCACGGACCGCGTGCTCGTGCTCGGCCGCCTCACCATCGTCCGCCGCGCCATCACCGCCGTGGCGGTCACAATTTCCGCCGTTCTCCAGACATTCCTGATCCAGGCGTTCATTCAGCCCGCCGACCTGCTTCCGAGCGGCCTCACCGGCGTCGCGGTCCTACTCGATCGCGTTACCTCGCTTGGCGGCGTTCATATCGACATCTCGCTCGGCATGCTCGTGCTCAACATCCCCGTGGCGCTCCTATGCTGGAGCGGCATTAGCAAGCGCTTCGTCATCTTCTCGATGATGCAGGTTGCGCTCTCGTCGCTGTTCCTCAACATCTTTCACTTCGCACCGTTTTTGGGCGACAAGATCATGCTCATCATTTTTGGCGGCGTGGTCTCGGGCCTGGGCGCTGCCATTGCGCTTAAGTCCGGCGCATCCACCGGCGGTACCGACTTTATCGCGCTGTGGGTCTCCAACCACACGGGCAAGACCATCTGGGGCGTTATCTTTGGTTTCAACTGCTTTATCCTGGCGATTTTTGGTTTTATGTTTGGCTGGGACAACGCAGCGTACTCCATCGTATTCCAGTTTATTTCGACCAAGACCATTGATAGCTTCTATCGTCGCTACGACCGCGTGACGCTGCAGATCACGACGCGCAAGGCAGATGAGGTCATGACCGCCTATGTTGACCATTTTCAGCATGGTATTAGCTGCGCCGAGGTCATCGGCGGATATAGCCGCGAGAAAATGTATCTGCTGCACGCCGTTGTCTCGACCTACGAGAGCCAGGACATTATCAAGCTGGTGTGCGACATTGATCCCGGCGCCGTGATCAATGTGTTCCACACGCTCAACTTTGTGGGCGGCTGGTGGGGCGGTCATGTCGACGAGCCCATGCCCACGGCCGTACCCGATCCCGACAAGCCCGCGCGCATGGCGAGCAGGCAGGCCCGTCTGCACGATCAGGAAAGCTTGCAGCAGGACGACGGCAAGTAAGGATTTGCTGTATGCGGTGTATCGTTTTATCAAAGTGAGGTAACATATAAAAAGACGTTATATACGTATTAGTTATTTCGCTATTTTGATAAGAGTGATCAGATATGCCCGAACCCAAAAATGCACCGCTTTACCAGCAGATTTACGACGAAATCAAGGATGCAATCGAGAAAGGTGTTTATGCACCCAAGGAGCGCATTCCGTCCGAGCTTGAGCTTGCCGAACAGTACGAGGTGAGCCGTATTACGGTGCGCCGTGCCGTCGAGGAACTGTGTTCCGACGGCTATCTGGTTAAGCAGCAGGGCCGCGGCACCTTTGTCTCCACGCCGCACATCAACCGCCAGTTCCACGCTTCGACGCTGCAGACGTTCACCGAGCTTTGCGCCGATAACGGCATGAAGGCGGGCGCGCATGTGATCGATCGCCAGATTGTGCCGGCACGTCAAAACGAGATGGAGTTCTTTGGCCTGCAGAAGGACGCGCTGCTGCTGCATATCAAGCGCGTACGTACAGCCGACGGCGAGCCCATCTTTGAGGAGAACATCTTTGTGCCGTTTGACGCCTACCGTGAGCTGTTGACGGCCGATCTTGAGGACAAGTCGATTTTTGCCGAGGTCGAGCGTGTTAGCGGAACGCCGATTGTCTCGGTTGGCTACCGCACGGTCGAGGCCGTTCGCGCCAACGCCGAACAGGCCGCCGAGCTGGGCATTGCCCCGCACGACCCGCTGCTCAACCTGCGCGCCGGCTTTATCGGCCCCAATGGCGAGCCGGTCCTGATGGGTAAGCAGTACTACGTGGGCAGCCGCTACGTCATGGTGATGTAAGTTACGCGGTTTTACCAAACCGCGTAACGGCTCGACGCTGCAAGCCCGCCAGAGCGGCAATCTGCCTTTCAACTTCGGCGGCATGATCAGAAGATCAATGCCGCCTTGTTTCAAGGCACCTTGCTCGCTCTGACGGGCTTTCGCTGTCTGCGCCAAAACATCGGCGTTGCCGTGGTAGTCATTGGGGACGTTCTTAAACGACTAGTCATTCAAGAACGTCCCCAATGACTACCCGCAGAATGAGCGTGGCTGACAGCCGTACGGCAGCGGTCCGCGTGGCGGCGTATAATCGGCGGCAGATGATTCTGACGTTAGGAAACCATGATCGATAGCATGCAGCAGATGGCGCTCGACACGCTCGGCGCCTATTTTGGCTACACCTCGTTTCGCCCGGGACAGGACCGCATGGTCGATGCGATCCTTGCCGGTCGCGACGCGCTGGGTGTTATGCCCACGGGCGCCGGCAAGTCCATTTGCTACCAGGTGCCCGCGCTCATGCTGCCCGGCATCACCTTTGTGGTGAGTCCGCTGCTGTCGCTTATGGAGGATCAGACCCGCGCATTGCTCGCGGCGGGTGCGCGGCCCAGCTATCTCAACTCCAGCCTTACCCCGGCTCAGCAAAACACCGTGCTCAAGCGGGCGCGTGAGGGGCGCTACCAACTTATGTACGTGGCACCCGAGCGCCTGCTCGAGCCGCGCTTTCTGGCCTTTGCGCAGGAAGCTGCGGCGGACGGCGGCATCGGCGTGCCGCTCGTGGCCATTGACGAGGCCCACTGCGTGAGCCAATGGGGTCAGGATTTCCGCCCCGCCTACCTGCAGATTCGCGAGTTCATCGAATCCCTGCCGCACCGCCCCATCGTGGCGGCCTTTACCGCTACGGCGACCGAGCGCGTGCGTGCGGACATTCAGCAGATGCTCGGCCTGCAAAACCCCGCGACGGTGGTGACGGGCTTCGATCGCAAGAACCTCTACTTTGGCTGCGAGGAGATGGGCGACAAGGCCAAGGCCGCGTGGGTGCGCGACTATGTGATCGCGCATTCGAGCGAGAGCGGCATCGTGTATTGTTCGACCCGCAAGACAGTCGATGCGCTGGCAGGCGAGCTTGCTGAGGCGCTGGGCCCCAGCGGCATTCGCGTTGGCCGCTACCATGCCGGCATGGGCAACGACGCCCGCCGCCAAAGCCAGCGCGCCTTTATCGACGACGATATCCAGGTGATGGTTGCCACCAACGCCTTTGGCATGGGCATCGACAAGCCCAACGTGCGCTACGTGATCCACAACAACGTGCCCGAGAGCATCGAAGCCTACTACCAGGAGGCGGGCCGCGCCGGCCGCGATGGCGATCCGGCCAGCTGCCACCTGCTGTGGAACGGCAACGATTTTCGCATGCGTCGCTTTCTGATCGACCGCGGCGATGCTGCCGATGAGGCGCTCGACGACGAGCAGCGCGCGTGGGCGCTCCAGAATCGATATCGCCTGCTCAGCCAGATGGAAGGCTACTGCAATACTACCGGCTGTCTGCGCGAATACATGCTGCGCTACTTTGGCGACGAGGCCGCGGTCGAGCATGCGGCAGCCGCCGCGGCCGAGCATGCGGCAGCCGCCACGGGCGGCACGGCGGACGACGCCGAGGGCTGCGGCAACTGCAGCAACTGCCTCACGCAGTTCGAGGTCGAGGACGTCACCGATATGGCCCGCGCCGCCGTGCGCTATGTGGCCACGCGTCCCATGCGCTTCGGCAAGTCACTCATCGCCGACGTGCTCCACGGCGGCAATACCGAGCGTATTCGCCAGATGCATCTGGACGAGGACCGCGGCTACGGTGAGCTGTCGAGCGAATCGGCCGGGCGCATCAAGGACATCATCGGCCAGCTGTGCGGCCGCGGTTATCTGGCCACCTCGCAGGGGCAGTACCCGGTTGTGGGCCTGGGTCCGCGTGCCGGCGAGGCCGAGGACGAGGCGTTCGCCTTTACCGTTAAGCGTCGCGCGTCCAAGCGCAAGGCCTCGGCCCGCGCCCGCCGTGCGGTGGATCTGCTGCGCGAGGAGGCCGAGCTGGATCAGCGCCCGCGTGTGGGCGACGATGCCGAGCTATTCGAGCGCCTGCGCGTCCTGCGCAAGGAAATCTCGACCGAGCTGGAGATGGCGCCGTACATGGTCTTCTCCGACAAGGCCCTGCGCGGTCTGTGCCGCCTGCGTCCACAGACGCGCGACGAGCTGATCCAGGTCAACGGCATCGGCGAGAAAAAGGCCGACGCCTTTGGCGAGCAGTTTATGGCGGCGATTGAAGAATTTGAGTCCGAGCATGCGCGGGATGGAGCGTAACGATGGCAACCGATAACAAGACCGAACGTTCTGAGCGCGCCGAGGTTTCCGCCGTGCCTCTGTACCAGCAGGTTATGGACGACCTAAAGGGCGAGATCGCGCGCGGCGTGTACACAGCCGGCTCGTGCATTCCTTCCGAGATGGAGCTCGCGAAGTCCTACGGCGTGGGTCGCGTCACCGTGCGCCGCGCCATCGAGGAGCTGTCGCGTGCGGGCTATCTCAACCGCCAGCAGGGGAGGGGCACCTTTGTGTGCGCTCCCAAGCTCAAGCGCAAGATTCGCCAGAAGGGCGACGTTCAGAGCTTTTCCGAGGGTTGCGCCGCCAACGACATGGTGGCCGGAGCGCGCCTGGTGTCGCGCACGGTGGTTGCGGCGACGCGTGAGGATGCGGCGTTTTTTGGGGTGGAACCCGGCTGCGAGCTCATCGTGGTCGAGCGCGTGCGCACGGCAGATGGCGTGCCCGTCATGCTCGAGAACAACGCCTTTGTGCTGGCCGACCACCCGTATCTGCAAACGATGCGCGACGAGGACCTCACGGACAATTCCATCTTTGCGCTCGTTGCAGAGCATTCGGGCCGCGCGCCGCTCAAGTCCGATCCCTGCACCGTGGAGATTGCGCTTGCCGACGCTCAGGCAGCCCCGCTGCTGGAGGTACCGGTTGGTGAGCCGCTCTTCTATATGGAGGCGTACTTTACCGATGCGGACGAGCGGCCCTTGCTGCTCGGACGCCAAAAGATCGTGGGCTCGCGCTACGTCTTCGACATCTAACGTCCACAGATAGAACAACATAGAACAAGTTTGGCGAAATGGCTTCACGAGCGTCGTTGTGCGTGCTATAAATAGAACAATATAGAACGACCGCAGGTACGAGCCATCGTCGTTCAAAACCGCCACAAAAGGAGGGGCATCACCATGAACGCACACGATCTGATTCAGGAAATTATCGAGCGCAAGGGTAAGATCGAGAACGTCTTTTGGATCGCCTGCGGCGGTTCGATGATCGACCTGATGCCGGCTAACGAGCTGCTCAAGCGCGAGGCCACCACGTTTGCCTCGACGGTCTACACGGCACGCGAGTTTTGCCTGATGGCGCCCAAGAGCCTGGGGCCGAAGTCGCTCGTCGTCGCCTGCAGCCACAGCGGCAATACGCAGGAGGTTGTCGATGCCTGCGAGATGGCGCTCGCCGCCGGCGCCGAGGTCGTGACTATGACCGACTACGCGGGCTCCAAGATCGACAACGGCAAGTGGACCACCTGGGTCTATCCGTGGGGCAAGGGCGAGTCGCAGGCCGAGGTCCCGCAGGGCATTGGCGTGCTAATGGCTGCCGAGCTGCTCGACCAGCAGGAGGGCTACGAGGCGCTCGCCGACATCTACGCCGGCCTTAAGCAGATGGACGCGCTGCTGCCCGCCGCCCGCGAGAAGGTCAACGCCGAGCTGGGCGATCACTTTGCCGAGCTCTGCCAGCAGCACAAGTTCTTCTATATCCTGGGATCCGGCCCCAACTTTAGCCAGACCTACGCTATGGCCATCTGTTCGCTCATGGAGATGCAGTGGCAGCACTGCTGCTACATCCATTCCGGCGAGTACTTCCACGGTCCCTTCGAGGCCACCGAGCCCGGCGTGTTCTACTTTGTGCAGCTCGGATCGGGTGAGTGCCGCCCCATGGAGGAGCGCGCACTTGCGTTCCTCAACACGCACACCGATACGGTCATGGTACTCGATGCGCTCGAGTACGGCCTGGGCGACGTGCCCGCCAGCGTGCGTTCGTTCTTGGAGCCGATCTTCTTCTACGCGATGAGCTGCGAGCTGCGCGCCGCCCGCGGCAAGGTGTTCGACCACAGTCCCGAGATTCGTCGCTACATGGGCATCGAGCAGTACTAGGTAACGGGAATTATCTTTTTTGACGGGGTCTGCGCTGCGCGCGGGCCCCGTTTTGCGTTGTGGCGGCCGGATTCGTGTCTGCGCGAAAACGAAGGTGAATACTTTTCCGCGAAGTGAACGTCTGTTTTTTGGCCCCCTGGAGCATCCGCATTTTTCAACGGCATAAACGCAGGATTCTGGCACCGAAACCGCAGGAAACGGCACCTCTAAAGTGTCGATGCTTCGAGGGTCCGATTTAGCTCGTTCACTTCTCGGAAAAGTATTAGACCTCGTCGGCAGCAGCCCAAAAGGCGAGTCGTTTCTCCCCCGCGCAACCCAATAGACACATTCCGCTCCTCCCTCACGCCACCCAAAAACTCATCCAACATTAATCTTGGCTCAAGAATCGCTTAATCTATAACCTGCACTATAGAGTTCGACCAAGGGCGGGCGGCGCCGCGCGACGCAGGCCGCCGAACGCAACGCTCGCGCCCGGGCAAGTCGCCCGGCGTCGCGCCCATCGAACGAAGGGACAGGTCATGGACGACCTCGAAAAAGTTGAAACCATCCGCACCAAGTGCAACGTGAGCTACACCGATGCCAAGGCCGCGCTCGACGCCGCCGATGGCAACGTTTTGGACGCCATCATTTGGCTCGAGTCGCAGGGCAAGACCCAGACCACGTCGGTGCACGCTGCCACCGAGTCCGCGCCAGTCGATGAGCCCTCTGCCGAGATGGTCGCCGCGCAGGCAGCCTACGAAAAGTCGAGCGAAAAGACTGACTTCTCCAAGAAGATGGACAGCGTGTGGGAGTACCTCAAAAAGCTCTTCCGCCTGAGCCTGGACACCAAGTTTATCGCCACGCGCCGCGATGCGATCATCCTCAACATTCCCATCCTGATCCCCATCATCGCCTTGTTTGCCTGGGGCGCCACGATATGGTTGATGCTGCTTGGCCTGTTCTTTGGCATGCGCTACCGCATCGACAGCGACGGCGATGTGCCCGGCAGTATCAACAACCTTATGAATCACGCCGCCGACGCCGCGGACGACATCAAGCAAAATCTCAACGACGACAAGTAATCGTAGACGGGGGCACATATGGCACGGATTCTGATCGTAGAGGATGAGGAGAAAATCGCCCGCTTTGTAGCCCTCGAGCTGGAGCACGAGGGCTACCAGGTGGAGCACGCCGCCGATGGCCGCACCGCCGTTGACCTGGCGCTGGAGCGCGACTACGATCTGATTCTGCTCGACGTACTGTTGCCGCAGCTCAACGGTATGGAAGTGCTGCGGCGCATCCGCAAGCACAAGGATGTGCCGGTGATTATGGTCACCGCGCGCGATGCCGTGATGGACAAGGTGGCTGGGCTCGATGCCGGCGCCGACGATTACCTGACCAAGCCGTTTGCGATTGAGGAGCTGTTCGCACGGATCCGCGTGGCGTTGAAGCGCTCGGAGGCCATGCGGGCGGCTTCGGGCGTAGCTGGCGTCGGCGCCGGAGCGGGCATGGCGGGCGTCGCGGGCGAGAAGGCCACCGCGATGCCCCCGGCCAGTGACATGGCCCAGACCCCTGCCTCGCCCTCCCCCACCGCGCTCACCGTGGGCTCGGTTGCGCTCGACCCCGACCGCCGCGAAGTCACGGTCGGCGGCTCGCCCATCGTGCTGACCGCTCGCGAGTTCGACGTCCTCGCCCTGCTTATGGCGCACGCCGGCACCGTGCTCACGCGCGAGCGCATCGCGCACGAGGCGCTGGGCTACGACTACGTGGGCGACACTAACAACGTCGACGTGCACATCGCGCACCTGCGCGCCAAGATCGAAGACGCCGGCAGTGCCCGCATCATCCAGACCGTGCGCGGGGTGGGCTATGTCTGCCGCGCGTAACGACGAGGCTAAGCGCGTCACCTCCATCGCCCGCGCCATCAACTGGAGCTATATGTGGCGCCGCTTGGTGAGCTACGTCTGGCTGGATCTGTTACTGCTGCTTGTTGCGGCGGCGATCCTCGTCTATGGCTACAACCAGACGCTGCCCGATGGCGCGTTTACCGCGGGATGGATCCCCGGCGCCACCGTTCACGGCATGTCGCTGACGCCCGCACGCGGCTGGGACCTGACAACGCTCACCTATACCGTCGAGTTTGCGCGTACCACCAAGACCTTCCCCCTCGCGCAGGACCTCGTCGCGCTATGGCCTCTCTACCTTGTCGTTATGGGTTGGCAGGTCATCAGCGTGCTCAACATGCTCGGCGGCGCCCGCCGCGTGCGCCGCACCATGGCGCCGCTCAACGACCTTGCCTTGCGCGTGGACGAGCTCGGCCGTATGCAGCTCTCCGGCGGCAAGATGGAAACGCTGGAACAGGCCATCGAGCGCGCAAGCGTCGACTCGCCGAGCGTCACCACCGGCGACGCCGACCTGGCAAGCATCGAGGTCGCACTCAACCGCCTGCTGCGCCAGATGCAAGAGGCCAAGCTGCAGCAGATGCGCTTTGTCAACGATGCGAGCCACGAGCTGCGCACGCCCATCGCGGTGATTCAGGGCTACGTGAACATGCTCGACCGCTGGGGCAAAGACGACCCGGACGTGCTGGCAGAATCCATCACCTCGCTCAAAGCCGAAAGCGAGCATATGCAGGAGCTCGTGGAACAGCTGCTGTTTTTGGCACGCGGCGATGCCGGTCGCACCGTGCTGCGGCGCGCGAATACCAACCTGGCTGCACTGGTCGGCGAGGTTTGCGAAGAATCACAGATGATCGATGCCGGGCACACGTATCGACTGGCCTTTGACGCTGCGCTTGTCAGCGACTCGCGCTGCGATGCGTCCGTCGATATGGCGCTTGTAAAGCAGGCTCTTCGCGTGATCGTGCAGAATGCCGCCAAGTACTCGGATGCGGGAACGCCCATCTCGTTTGGCGTAGCGCCGGATGCGGGCATGGGCACGATCGACATAAGCGTTGAGGACGAGGGTATCGGCATGAACCAGGAATCCGCAGCTCACGCGTTCGAGCGGTTCTACCGCGCCGACAACGCGCGCGATGCCGGCGCGCAGGGCTCGGGTCTGGGGCTTGCCATTGCCAAGTGGATCGTCGATAGCCATGGCGGTGTCATCGGTGTGACCTCGGTCGAAGGGGTCGGCAGCCGCTTTACGATTCGCCTGCCACGGTAGGGATGCCCCCTCGTGGATCGAGGTCTAATACTTTTCCCGAGAAGTGAACGACCATATTCGGACCCCCGAAGCATCCGCATTTTTCGGCCGCAAAATCGCAGGATTCCAGCATCGAAACTGCAGGAAACGATGCCCTTAAAGTGTCGATGCTTCGGGGGGGGCTGATTTGTCTCGTTCACTTCTCGGAAAAGTATTAGACTTCGGTTTTTTGACCGTTGCAAAAGTCGATCCCTCGGCATAAATAAAGGGATAAGGCCATACGGCCCTATCCCTTTTTGCTAACTAAAGCAGCTCGTGCGCTACTCGCGGCACAGGTGCACGGCGAAGCCGGCGAACTCGCGCTTAAAGTACACGAGCTTGGTGCTACCGTCGGGCAGCAGCGCGCGCGACTCCTCGTTGACCTCGAGCCCGCGCTCGGCAAACCACTTCTCGGCCGCATCGATGTCGTTGACGGCAAAGCCAATGTGGCCCTTGGTGCCACGACCGTTCTGCTTCATAACCTCGACCAGCGAATCGTTAAAGTACGAAACCGGGGTCTCGATAACGGGCAGGCCCATCATCGTCGAGAACAGCTCCGCGATCTCCAAGGCGTCTGCCGGGTCGGCAGCGTTAATGCCCACATGGGCAACGCGCATACCAAAGAGCTCTACCGGATTGGCGTTCTGCTCACTCATGCAGGCAGCGCCTACTGAGCCATGACGTCAAGAACGGCCTTCTCGGCGGCAACGCGGTTCATGCCGGTCATGAAGGGCACGCCGCTCACGTACGGGCAGGTGAGGCCCTCGGGGGCAACGGTGGTGGCGATCAGCAGGTCGGCGCCCTCGTCGCAAGCGTCCTTGGCCTCGGAGATGGCGCACTGCACGATCTCATACTTGTCGGCGTAACCGTTGGCGTCGAGCAGGGTGGCGACCTTCTGGGCAACGAGCGTGGAAGTAGCAGCGCCAGCACCGCAAGCCAAAACGATTTTCTTCATAGGTAATGTCTCCCTTCATGGTTTACTTTAGGTAAGTGTACCGCAGCGAGCGATGGCACTCGGCCTCGATGAGCTTTTATGCCAGTTTGCTTGCGCGCTGCGTATAATACATCCAGTACGTGTTGTCATACCGCTCGCTTTATGAGCGACTAAGGACCCTAATATGCCCGATTCCCGCACACTCTGGACCGCCGTCGTTATCATCTGTATCGCCGTGTCGGTGTTCTTTAGCATCAAAAAACGCACCACGTTTAAGCGCCTGCAGCAGTTGATGGCTGCCAAACAGTGGGACGAGTTCGATCGTTTGCTCGACGGCAAACTCACCAGCATGCTGTACCCGCGCTACAACCGCGACTACCTGCGCCTGAACTCCTATCTGTTGCGCGAGGACCACGAACACGCCAACGAGATGTTCGACCTGTTGCTGGGACTCAACCTGCCCAAGATGCAGCGCGTCGACCTGGTGATCAAAGCCTTTAACTACTACGTTGGCCAGGAGGACCGCAAAAAGTCCAAGGAGTTGCTGCACGAGATCAAGGGCTTTGAGGGCGGTCAGGCCGAGGCAGTCACACACGAATGCCAGCTGATGTACGACACGATGATCCTCAAGCGCCACAACGACATTCCCGAGCTGGAGCGCATGCTCGAAGAGGCCGGTGACGACAAGGTCAAGAGCTGCCGCCTGGAATACCTGCTGGCCCTGCAGTACAAGAACAAGGGCGACGAGGCCAAGTTTGCCGAGTACTTGGAAAAGTCGGGCCAGCACTCGATGGCTGTCAACGCGTAACGGGCGGCTTGTGCTAGACTTCTAGTCTCACGGGGGCGTGGCGGAATTGGCATACGCAGGAGACTTAAAATCTCTCGCCGCAAGGATTGTGGGTTCGAGTCCCACCGCCCCTACCATTGGCTTTTACGGGCCCGTATCTCCCAGGGATGCGGGCCCGTTTCTTTTGCACGCCGGTGGGGCTCGAACCCGCGAGGGGGCGAGCGTTAAGCAAACGCGGAGCGTTTGTAGCGAGCCGGCGAGGGCGCCGGCAGGCGACCGAGGCCGGTGCGTATTTGCTGCGCAAATTCGCAGACGTCCCACCGCCCCTACCACGCATTGTTTACGAGCCCGTGTCCCCCGGAGACGCGGGCTCGTTTCTTGTGGATGCCGACACGGATGATAAGTTGCGGTGGAATAGTTCCTGTTTTGACTGGTTACCAGCTCATTTAAGAACTTTTTCACCGCAACTTAGATTGGCACTCCCACATTTTTCGATGGAAAAACGTGGTTGTCTCGCACATTTTCCGATGGAAAAACGTGGTTGTCTCGCACATTTTCCGATGGAAACGCCCAAATGGTCTTATACTAGCCGAGAGGGTTGGGAGGCAATATGCAACGACAGCTTATGAGTGAACTTATCGCTTGGAAATCAAGGGCGAATCGCAAACCTCTCTTGCTTAAGGGAGCCCGCCAGACAGGAAAGACTTGGCTTCTTAACGAATTCGCAAGCCAGCAGTATCGAAGCGTCATTCGTTTTGACTTTATGCTCGAGCCGAGCACACGCTCGCTGTTCGATGGGGACCTCGACCCCAAGCGCATCATCTCCCAGATAGAGCTCCTACGTGGCCAAACCGTAACGCCGACAGACACGCTCATCATCTTCGACGAGATCCAAGAGGCGCCACGCGGGATCACCTCGCTCAAGTACTTCAACGAGCTTGCACCCGAATACCACATCGTAGCAGCCGGTTCCTATATGGGCCTCGCGCTCCGACGCGAAAACGAGTCATTTCCCGTCGGCAAAATCGACCAGCTCACCATGCGTCCCATGGGGTTTGCCGAGTTCGTTCGCGCCGTCGACGGCAACCCGCTCGCCGACGCCATCCTTGCCGCAGACATGAACCTTCTAGCAAACGTCACCGAAAAGCTCGTGCACTTGCTCAAGGAATACCTTGTTGTCGGTGGTATGCCCGAAGTTGTCTCCGCTTTCGCCGAGACACGCGACTTCATTGAAGCCCGAAGGCTTCAGCAGCAAATCATCGAGGCTTACGAATCCGATTTTGGCAAACATGCACCCGCCCGCATCGTCGAGCGCATGAGGTTGGTTTGGAAATCCCTTCCCGGCCAGCTTGCCAAGGAGAACAAGAAGTTTGTCTATGGCGCCCTTCGCCCTGGAGCGCGCGCACGCGATTTTGAGGAAAGCCTCCAGTGGCTCACGGACTACGGAATCGTTCATAAGGCGCCACGTGTTTCCGCTCTAAAGGCACCGCTCTCGAGCTACGAAGACCTCTCGGGCTTCAAACTGTTCTGCATCGACACCGGCATCCTCGGAGCGCTCTCCGGTCTCTCTCCGGCCATCGTTCTTAACGGATCCGCTGTTTTTACCGAGTTCAAAGGTTCGCTGACCGAACAATACGTCGCGCAGGAGCTTTTGCTCCAAGACAAAACTCCCGTGTATTGGTCCTCTACCTCTGGCAATGCCGAAACCAACTTTGCCATCGACCATGCGGGAACCGTGCTTCCGCTTGAGGTCAAGGCGGCAGAGAACCTTAAAGCGAAGAGTCTGAAAATAGCCTGCGAAAAATTCAAACTCGAGCGTTGCGTGAGGAGCTCTCTGGCGGCATATAGAGACGAGGACACGCTCGTCAATATTCCGCTTTGGGAAATTGGGCAAATCGACAAACTGGCATAAAGGCTGCGGAGGCGCTCAGCAAGGACTGTCCCCAGGTGCCGGCAGAAAAAAACGTCCCTAGGTGCCGGCTGTTGAGTTGCGGTGGAATAGGGACTGGTTGGGGCCCGAAAGGGCGATTTTAGTCCGCATTTCACCGCAACTTATGAGGGGATGGTTAAAGGGCGCTCAGGCTCGGGGTCCAGGCGATGGTGGGAGTCGCGCCGTCGAGAACCTCGTTGATGGCGGCGGCCATGCCGGCGAGGAGGCTGTTCTCGCTTACGGTGAGCGCATCGTAGCCACCGGCGCGCATGAGCTCGCGAATCACCACGGCGCCGGCCAGAATCACGCCCGCGCGCTTGGGCTGCACGCCTGGCAACGCGGCAATGCTCTCCACGTCCAGCGTGGACATGCGCTCGATAGCGGCAGAAATCTGCTCCATCGAAAGCTCGCGCAGGTGCACAAAGCTCGAGTCGTACGGCTCCAGTTCGTGGACCAGCGCCACGAGCGTAGTGACGGTACCGCCCACCGCGACCAGGCGCTCTGCACGCTCATAATTGCTCGGCAGGCCCTTAAAATAGGCGGAGAACTGCTCGCCCGCCCACGCGGCGGCAACCGCAAGCTCGCCGTCCGCGGGCGGCAGCGCCGAGAAAAACCGCTCCGTCACGCGACGGCAACCGATGTCCAGTGAGCGCGTTCCCTCCAGCGCAAAGACCCCGCGCTCAGGCGCATAGACGCCCGTCGCGAGCTCCGTGGAGCCACCGCCCGAATCGGCGACGATGATGCGCTCGCCAGCAAAGTCGTGTGCCACGCCAAAAAACGTCAGGCGCGCCTCGACCTCGCCCGGAATCACCTGCGGTTCGAGCCCCAGATCGCGCAGACCGTCCAGCAGCAGCGCGGCATTGGACGCATCGCGCGCGGCACTCGTGCAGGTGGTGCAGACGCAGGCGGCCCCAAAGGCACGTGCCTCATCCACAAACATGCGACACGCATCGAGCACACGCTCGACAGCCGCCTCGCAAAAGCGACCCGTCGCGTCCACGCCCTCGCCCAGGTCGGTAATCTCGGTATGCTTGGACGATTCCACGATCGCCCCGCCCTCGACCTGGGCCAACACCAGTCGCGACGACACCGTTCCCAGGTCGATCGCGGCCACCTTATATCGTTTGCAATCTGCCATTGCGGGCTCCCCTCCGGGCGCTACTCGCCTACTCGCCGCTGGACGCGACCGTCTGGCCCTCGACGCCGTTAAATCCAAACAGCATATCGAGCGTCTGGATGTACCACGGTGCGTCCTTGCCGACCTCTTCGATCTCTTTGGCCACTTCACTGGCCTTCTTGGCGTTTGAGGACTTTTTGCTCGACGACGAATCCGAATCATCGTCCAGGCCCAGCACTTCAATCCTCTTCTCGCCGGGCATCGCCATGCCCAGTTCCCGTGCCCGATCCTTAATGCCCTCTTCCGAGAACCACTTGTCAGTGTCTTTTTTCATCTCATCTTTGTATTGCTCGCGAATCTCGACCTGCTTGGCCAAGATGTCGTTCGAGCGTTTTGCAACGTACAGGTCGCGCACGGGGAAATACAGGCTCACGAGCGCCAGAGCCACCACGATACCGATAAACAGCGGACGCAGAGAGCCATGCGTAAAGTCATAGATCGCCTTGACCACCGCATTGTCGTTGGCGTAGCGCATAAAGTCCGAGCCCGAAAGACGGCTCGAAGGCCTGCTCGACCTGTCGTGCGTCTGGGCCGAGGGACGCGACGCATGTGTCGAACGTGCCGGGCGCACCGGTCCATCTGCCAAGGTATTTGATTGAGCATTGGGGCGCGAGGTACTTGCCGGGCGCTGCGTGGAGCGGTCGGCGCCGGCATAAGCGGACCCACCGAGCTGCACCGTGCGTGCACGGCGAGGCGACGGCTCGCGTGAACCGGCGGAATAGTACCTGTTGTCGTAAATCTGATCCATGTGCGCCTTGTGCGGTTGAGGTTTGTTTGCGCTAAGTCCTTTAGTTATAGCACGAGCGCCCGCACCGCCTTCGCCAGCCTTTGCTCGACATAAAAAAGGCGCTGAGCCATATGGCCCAGCGCCCACAGCGCTTTGCGGCGTCCAGCCAAGGCGGGGCGGAACCGAGTCAGCCTCCTCCTCGCCAAATTCGCCCGTTTAGCGAATGTTGTAGAACGCGGCCTTGCCGGCGTAGCGCGCGCTGCCCTCGAGCTCGTCCTCGATGCGAATGAGCTGGTTGTACTTGGCGATACGGTCGCTGCGGCACGGGGCGCCCGACTTGATCTGGCCGGCATTGACGCCCACGACCAGGTCGGCGATCGTGGAATCCTCGGTCTCGCCGGAGCGGTGACTCACGATGCAGGCGTAACCGGCCTCCTTGGCGGTCTCGATGGCCTCGAGCGACTCGGTGAGCGTGCCGATCTGATTGACCTTGACCAGGATCGCGTTGGCGGCACCCAGCTCGATGCCCTTCTTGAGGCGCTCGGTGTTGGTGACGAACAGGTCGTCGCCCACCAGCTGCACCTTGTTGCCAATGCGGCGGGTAAGCTCAACCCAACCGTCCCAGTCCTCCTCGGCCATGCCGTCCTCGATGGAGATGATGGGATAGGTGTCGACGAGCTTCTCCCAGTAATCAACCATCTGGGCACTCGTGTACTCCACGCCCTCGCCCTTGAGCTCGTACATGCCGGTCTCGGCGTTGTAGAACTCGGTCGAGGCCGGATCCATGGCGTACATGAAGTCGACGCCGGGCTTAAAGCCAGCCTTCTCGACGGCCTTGGTAATGTACTCGAACGGCTCGGCATTGGTCTTGAGGTTGGGCGCAAAGCCGCCCTCGTCGCCCACGCCGCCGCCCAGGCCCGCCTCGTGCAGCACGCCCTTAAGGGTGTGGTAGACCTCGGCGCACCAACGCAGGCCCTCGGCAAAGCTCGGGGCGCCCACCGGCATGATCATGAACTCCTGGAAGTCAACGTTATTGTCGGCATGGACGCCACCGTTGAGGATATTCATCATAGGCGTGGGCAGCAGGTGGGCGTTGACGCCGCCCAGGTACTGGTACAGCGACAGGCCCGCCGACTCGGCAGCGGCGCGGGCGACGGCCAGCGACACGCCCAGGATGGCGTTGGCACCGAGCTTGGTCTTGTTGGGGGTACCGTCCGCGGCAATCAGCGCGGCATCGACGGCGCGCTGGTCGAAGGCGTCGAGGCCCACGACGGCGTTAGCGCACTCGTTATTGACGTGCTCGACGGCCCGAGAGACGCCCTTGCCCAGATAGCGGCCCTTGTCGCCATCACGCAGCTCGCAGGCCTCAAAGGCGCCGGTCGAAGCACCCGAAGGCACCATTGCGCGGCCAAAGCTGCCGTCCTCGAGCACGACCTCGACCTCGACGGTGGGATTGCCGCGGCTGTCGAGCACCTCGCGACCGTAGACGTCCAAAATATCGCTCATGTTGTCTCCCTCTCACTTGGAAACGGGTTGAATGCTTGGCGACACGGCTTGCACGCTACAGCGGCGCGCAGGTTCATAAGTTAGCCTTATCGCACTTTTTGCATTATGCCCTAAGTTAGCCAAGGGATACAATCTTTTTAAAAAATAATAGGGGCGATGGGACAAGTCCGTCCCGTCGCCCCCGCAGTCTTACTCCTCTGCCTTTGCGGCATCCCAGAGGTCATTGAGGCCGTGGGTCGAAAGCTCGGCCAGATCCACGTGGGCGTCGGCCGCCATCTGCTCCATCGCGGCCCAGCGGCGGCGGAACTTTGCCGTGCTGGCACGCAGGGCGCTCTCGGCGTCGATTCCCTCCTTGCGCGCAACGTTGACCAGAGCAAAGAGCAGGTCGCCAAACTCCATCTCGCGCTCGGGCGAGCCGGAAGCCTCGGCCTCAAACTCGGCACGCTCCTCGGCGACCTCGTCCCACACGTCCTGGACCGTCTCCCACTCAAAGCCCACGGCAGCCGCCTTGCGCGACACCTTCTGAGCCTGCATCAGCGCCGGCAGGTGCGTGGGCACGCCGTCGAGCAGACCCTCGGGCGCGGCCTCGCCTGCCGCCACGGCCTGGTCTTTGGCGGCCTTCTCGGCAAGCTTGACCTCGTCCCAGATCTTGAGAACCTCGTCGGAGCTCTCGGCGTCCGCATCGCCAAACACGTGTGGGTGGCGGCGGATGAGCTTGGCGTCGATATCGCGTGCCACATCGGCCAGCGAAAACTCACCGGCGTCCGCCGCAATCTGCGCATGCAGCACCACCTGCATGAGCACATCGCCCAGCTCCTCGCGCAGATGTGCCACGTCGTCCGCCTCAATGCAATCGAGCGCCTCGTAGGCTTCCTCGATCATGTTCTTGCCAATGCTCTGATGCGTCTGCTCGCGGTCCCACGGGCAGCCATCGGGCTGACGCAGGCGCCAGATGGTCTGCACCAGATGCTGCAGCTCGGCCGACGCGTCGACCAGCGTGGACAGGTCGCGCGAACCCTCGGCATTTTGCTGAGCCATATGCTCGGCCATGGTTACTCCTCCTCCAGGATCACGTGACGGAACGCGCCGCCCTCGTAGATGCCGTAGCTGTGCGCACCGTCCTTGGGAATGCTCACGCTGCCGGGGTTGAAGAGCCACAGGCCCGGGTGCGCGGCGCTTGCCTCGTTAACCTTGATGTGCGTGTGGCCGTAGACGAGCGCGGAGCCCTCGGGCAGCGCGGGCGCGTGGTCGACGCTGTTGTGCATGCCGGCGCCAAAGACGTGGCCGTGCGTCAGGAACAGCTCGCGACCGGTCTCGTCGAACAGCGTGGCGTAGTCCGCCATGACGGGAAAGTCGAGGACCATCTGGTCGACCTCGGCGTCGCAGTTGCCGCGCACCGCGATGATGCGGTCGGCCAGGGCGTTGAGCAGCGGAATCACACGCTTGGGGGCGTAGTCGCGCGGCAGGTCGTTGCGCGGGCCGTGGTAGAGCAGGTCACCCAGCAGCACGATGCGGTCGGGCTGCTCGGATTCGATGGCGGCGACCAGGCGCTCGGTCCAGTATGCCGAGCCGTGGATGTCGGAGGCGATGAGGTATTTCATGGGGAGTCCTTTCGGGTGGGGTTGATGGGGGCTGAATACGGGGTCCGGCGGATGTGGAGCCCATCTACCGTGCTACTCGAATCGTAGCGCCGCGCTCTGAGCCGCCTGCATCACGCGTTGGAGTGGCACGCCATGTTCGCGGGCAAGACGGGCGCAATCCTCGTACTCGGGAGCCGCGCGCTCGCTGCCGTCTGGCAGGGTCGCCACCTTAACGGACACCTCGCCCCAAGGCGTCGCTACCTGCTCAAAACGACGCGGCAGGCAAACGCGTTCCATCACCTGGCGACGAACGGCGTTGGTCGTGGTTTCCAAAAAGATAATCGTCTGCAGGCGTTCGATATCCTCATGCGAGCAGATCACCTGCAGCTGCCAGCCGGGGCGGCCTTTTTTGCAGTAGAGGGGCAGCCAGTGCACCTCGCGGGCGCCTGCCTCGCGCAGGCGGTCGGCGGCATAGGCGAGTACCTCGGGCGATGCATCGTCGATGTCGCACTCCAGCTTGACGATGGTTTCGGGCGCATCGGTCTCGCGGGACAGCGGAGATGTACTTCCACGTTGCATACGGTCCGGATCCTTTCCGCACGGGCTCGTTTTGTTCATCCAAACGCTAGCACATCGGACGTGGCACAGGCGTGACTTTCGTCCGTCGCCGCCCTCGCCCCTATCCAAACATGTACATCAGCCTCCAAACATGTCATTTTTTGCAGCTTTCGGAGGCTGACGTACACGTTTTGGAGCGGGGCCGCACACGATCAGAATTGCGCCTGCACTCCGTCCGCCATAAAGTTCGCTGCACTCAACAATTTTGGACTTTCTACGCAGTTCATCGGCTAAAAAATTACCCTCGGCATACTTACCTGCTGCACGATGTTACTCTAGTTGCATTTGGCTAACTAATCGGCTGCCGAGGACCCCGCCCGGCACCGTTACGGCATCGGAGGTTTCATGTTCGAGAAGCGGCTCTTCTCCCTGGTTCCGCAGGCAACGCCCTACATTGTGGCGAGCGTCCTGTTTAAATGGATCGCGCTCATGGCAAACATCACGGTGATGTGGGTGCTTGCGCGCATCTTGGGCGGCATCGTCACGGACGGTCTTTCCGCCGCGCTCGCCGTCGATGCCCTCGCACAGGCGGCCTTGCCGCTCGCCGCCGCCATCATCGTGCGCGCCGCCTCCATCTACCTGGCCCAACGCGCCGGCGACAAGGCCGCGTTCGAGGCCGTCCGCCGCGTGCGCTCGCTCGTCTACGACAAGCTCACCGCACTCGGCCCCTCCTACACCGAGACCGTCCCCACCGCCGAGGCCGTCCAGACCAGCGTCGAGGGCGCCACGCAACTCCAGGTGTACTTTGGCGGTTACCTGCCGCAGCTCTTCTTTGCCGGCTTGGCACCCATCACGCTGTTTGTACTGCTCGTGGGCCAAGCGGGTCTTCCCGCCGCGCTGCTGCTCGCCTGCGTTCCGGTCATCCCCGTCTCCATCATGATGGTCATGCGCAACGCCAAAAAGATCGGTGCCGAGTACTGGGGCAGCTATGTCGATCTTGGCGGCATGTTCCTGGAGGCCGTGCAGGGTCTCACCACCCTTAAGGTCTACCAGGCCGATCGCAGCTGGCACGAGCGCATCAACGCCGAGTCCGAGCGTTTCCGCACAGCGACCATGCGCCTGCTGGTGATGCAGCTGCGCTCCATTTGCGTTATGGACCTGGTCGTCTATATGGGCGCCGCGCTCGGCATTATCGTAGCCGCGCTGCAGCTCGCCACGGGCAAGATCGGCTTTGAGGCGGCCTTCCTCATCGTCTTTCTGTCGCAGGAGTTCTTTTTGCCCATGCGCCGCCTGGGATCGCTGTTCCACACGGCTATGAACGGCATGGCCGCCTCGCGCCGCATGTTTGGCATTTTGGATACGTCCGAGCCCGAGCGCGGCGATGTTGAGCTTGACGGTCGCGGCAATATCGAGCTCGCGGGCGTGAGCTATGCATACGGCGACCGCACGGTGCTGGACAGCGCCAGCGCGACCATTGCGCACGGCTCGCTCGTGGCACTCGTGGGCGAAAGCGGCGGCGGCAAGTCCACGCTCGCGGGGATTATCGCGGGCCGCAAGGGTGCCTACCGTGACAGCGTTCGCATCGGCGGCGTTGAACTGCGCGATGCCACGGCCACCTCACTCATGCGCGCCGTCACGCTGGTGCCCACCAACGACTACCTGTTTGCCGGCACCCTGCGCGACAACCTGCTGCTCGCCCGGCCCAACGCCACCGACGCCGAGCTTTTGCGCGCGCTCGGCCGCACGCGCGTGGCGGCCTTTGTGCAGGCCAACGGCGGGCTCGACATGGTGATTAACGAGGGCGGCACCAACCTTTCGGGCGGCCAGCGCCAGCGCGTGTGCATGGCCCGCGCCCTGCTGCACGACTCGCCCATCTATGTGTTTGACGAGGCGACGAGCAACGTCGATGCCGCAAGCGAGGCCGCGATCGGCGAGGTCATCGCGTCGCTTGCCGGCGAGCACACCGTAATTGTGGTGGCGCATCGCCTGTCGACGATCGTGGACGCCGACCAGATTCTGGTGCTGGAGCGCGGTCGCATTGCCGAGCGCGGCACCCATGATGAGCTCCTGTCGAGCGCGGGCGCCTATGCGCGCATGTGGAACAGCCAGGAGCAGCTCTCGGCATATGCGTATGCGGAGGATGATGCCGAGGATGCCGGCGCGGTTGAGGCTGTTGGCGACAGTACTGCCTGTACCGATGGCCTCAACGGTGCCGGCTCGTCTTCCGCTGCCGCGGCGCCTGACTCCGGCCGCGCCCGTCGCTCGGCGCCGTCCATCATGTGGCGCATGATGGGGCTCGTCCGACCGCTTGCCGGCTGGCTTGTGCTAGCCGTCGCGCTAGGCAGCATCGGCATGCTCACCGCCGCGTTCGTGCCGGCCTTTGGCGCCCTTGGCCTTATGGCCGCGCTGGGCCGCAACGCCTTGGGGCTTGGTCTTATCGCAGCATGCGCGGCCTGCGCCGCCTGCGGCATCGCGCGCGGGCCGCTCCACTACGGCGAGCAGCTCTGCAACCATTACATCGCATTCCGTCTGCTCGCACACATTCGCGACCTGGTGTTTGGCGCCCTGCGCCAGCTCGCCCCCGCCAAGCTCGAGGGCCGCGGCAAGGGCGAGCTCGTGAGCCTGGTCACCTCGGATATCGAGCTGCTCGAGGTCTTCTACGCGCACACCATCTCGCCCATTGCCATCGCACTGGTCTGCACCGTTGTGTTTGAGGGCTTTTTGCTGGCTGTGAGCCCCGAGCTCGCGGGCATCGCGCTCGTGGCCTACGCGGTCCTGGGCGTGCTGCTGCCCCTGACCTCGGCCAAGGCATGCGGCACCACCGGTCGCCAGAGCCGCGAGGGCGCCGGTAAGCTGGGCGCCTTTGTGCTCGACAGTCTGCGCGGCGCGTCCGAGACTATCCAGTTTGCCGGTGGCGCCGATCGCAGCCGTGCCCTGGGCAAGCTGACCGAGCAAGTCGGCGCCGTGGACGCGCGCCTCAAGCGCCGCCAGGCGGCCAGCGAGGCCGTAGCCGATGCGCTTATTCTTGCGGCCAATCTGGTGATGCTCGGGCGTGCGCTGCAGCTGGTGTCTGCGGGAACGATTGATTTTGCCGCAGCGTTTGTCGCCGTCTTTACCTTTGTGTCGTCGTTTGGCTCGGTGATGGCCGTGAGCCGCCTGGGCGCCTCACTGCAGGAGACGCTCGCCTCGGGCGCACGCGTGCTCGATCTGCTCGACGAGCAGCCCCAGTGCGCCGAGGTCTCCGACGGACAGGACGTTGGGTTTGCCGGCGCCGCAGCCGAGCATGTGAGCTTTAGCTATGCGGGCGGCGTGGACGCGGGCGGTGCCGACACCACAGAGCAGGCCGCGAACAACCCCGCCTCGAGTCTCATCCTCGACGACGTGACCTGCACCTTTGCGCCCGGCACCATGACCTGCATCATGGGACGCTCGGGCTCGGGCAAGTCGACGCTGCTCAAGCTGCTCATGCGCTTTTGGGACCCCGCAGCCGGCACCATCACGATGAGCGGCGTCGATGCCCGCCACATCAACACGGCGAGCCTGCGCAGCCACGAGGCCTATATGACCCAGAACACGCATCTGTTCTGCGGCACCGTACGCGAGAACCTGCTGGTCGCGCACGCCAACGCCACCGATACCGAGCTGCTCGACGCTTGCCGCTCCGCCTCACTCACCACGCTCATCGACCGTCTGCCGCAGGGATTCGACACGCCCGTTGCCGAACTGGGCGACTCGCTTTCGGGCGGCGAGCGCCAGCGCATCGGCCTTGCGCGCATCTTCCTCAACGACGCACCCTTCATCTTGCTCGACGAACCCACCAGCGCGCTCGATGCCCTCAACGAGGCGTCCGTGATGCAGGCAATCGACGAGCTCAAGCGCCGCGGCAAGACCATTGTGCTCGTAAGCCACCGTGCCAGCACCTGCGCGTTTGCCGATTTCTCGCTTTCGGTCGAGCACGGGAGGCTGAGCTAATGGCGCGCCCGGTCGACACACCGGAGCTGGCACGCAAACGTGAGCGCGAGGCCCAAATGGTGTCGCAGATGATTGCGCTGTGGTGTCGTGGGCATCATGGCAGCGAGCATGCGGTCAAACAGGCTGGCGACGATGAGCCCGTGCGCGTGAAGCTCGGCCTTCGGACCATTACGCTTTGCCCCGAATGCGCCGAGCTGCAGAAATACGCCGCCGCGCGCATTGAGCACTGCCCGCACATGGGCACCAAGACATTTTGCTCGGCCTGTCCTTCGCATTGTTACCGGCCTGCCATGCGCGAGAAGATCCGCGAGGTCATGCGCTGGTCGGGACCGCGTATGATCCGCTATCGCCCCATCACCGCCGTGCGGCACGCGATGGTAACGGTGCAGGCCAAACGCGTGGCGGCACGAAGCAAGTAGTCGCCGGCGCCGGCACGCGCCGCCTGCCCTTTCCAGTCGGTTTCGACTTGCAGCGTTCCCGACGCGCCGAGGCTGCGCCATTACAATGGAGCGGATTCGCCAAATGCAAAGGAGTCGCCATGTCCGCCTGCCCGCTGGTCGATTGCCATACTCATACCTCGTTCTCGGACGGGCACGCCTCGTTCGAGGACAACGTCCGTGCCGCTGCTGCCGCCGGCTGCCGCGTCATGGTCTCGACCGACCACCTTACCCTGCCCGCCAGTATGGATGCTAACTGCGAGGTGCAGGTCGTCGAGGGCGACTTGCCGGCACATCGTTTGTCCTTTGAGGACGCCCGCAAACTCGCCGCGCAGATTGCGCCGGAGCTCACCTTTATCTACGGTTTTGAATGCGATTGGTACGAGGGCTGCGAGCCCTTGGTAGAGCACTGGTCCCAGGGCGCCGTCGTACGTCTGGGCAGCGTGCACTGGATTGGCAACCCGGGCGATATTGCGGCAGGCGCCGCGGGCACGGCAGGGACAGAGGACGTCGCGCGCCCCGATACACCCGATTCCCTTTGCGGTTGGATCGACGACGATACCAACCTGCATGTTTGGGAAAACTTAGGCGTGCGCGGCGTGTGGGAGTGCTACGTCGACGACTGGTGCCGTGCTTGCGAAAGCTCACTCAACTTTGACGCGATGGCCCATCCCGACCTGGTCATGCGCTTTTCGAAGGACGGCTTTGCACCCGACTTTGACCCCGCGCCGTTTTGGGAGCAGATGGCCGAATGCGCCCACGATACGGGTCGCCGCGTTGAGGTCTCGACCGCCGCACCGCGCAAGGGGCTCGACGATTACTACCCCGCGACCGGGCTGTTGCGCCGCTTCGCCCATGCCGAGGTGCCCATCACCTTTGGCTCGGACGCGCACCGCGCCTGCGACATCTGCTGGAACATCCGCGAGGCCCAGGCCCACGCCTACGACTGCGGCTACCGGGCCTTCGATATCCCCCACCCCACCGGCGAATGGGAATCCACGCCCCTCGCCTAAGACTAGCCGTTAGGGACGTTCTTAAACGACTAGTGGCGGCGGGCGTTGAGCTCGCCGGCCAGTTCGTCGAGGGTGATGCCGTAGCGCTCGAGCGTCACGAGCAAGTGGTAGATCAGGTCGCCGGCCTCGTAGCGGATGTGATCGTGATCGTTATCCTTGCAGGCCATGATCACCTCGCTCGCCTCCTCGGCAAGCTTCTTGAGCAGCTCGTCCTCGACATCGGTCAGCAGGCGGGCGGTATAGCTCTCCTCCAGCGACGCGTCGCGACGACCGTGAATCACCTCGGCCAGCCCCGTCAGCGTCTCGCCAATGTTTCCCGGCTGCACGTTAGCTGTTCTGACTCCCATGGTTATTTCCTCTCGTTACTGCAGCGTAAAGTAATTACCGGTCTCATCGAACCGAGGCTTTGCGCCCTTTTTCTCAAAGAACTCAACGATGACGGCATGGGCCTCATCGAGCCTTTCCTTCTCGGCCTCGAGCCAAAGCGACTGCGCCCCGCAGGCATCGGTCAGGTGCACGCGGCACGGCACGCCCACGTGGAGGAGCTCGGCGTTGCAGTCAGCGACTTCGAACGGCGTCACGACCTTCATCGTGTTTCCCCCTTTACGTGCTTAAAGAAGCAGGTACGGTTGCCGGTATGGCAGGCAGGACCCGGCGAGTCGACCTTGACCAGCAGCGTATCGCTATCGCAGTCGGCCCAGAGCTCCTTGACCTCCTGCATGTTGCCGCTCGTCGCGCCCTTGTTCCAGAGCTCCTGGCGACTGCGGCTCCAAAACCACGTGGTGCCGGTCTTGAGCGTCAGTCCCACCGACTCCTCGTTCATCCAAGCAACCATAAGCACTTCACCAGTGTCATATTGCTGAACCACACAAGGAATCAGCCCGTTGGCGTCGTATTTAAGCTCGGACGCAGTTGTCACTTGCTCCATTTAAAAATCCAATCTGACAGGGATGCCCTGGCTGGCCATATACTCTTTGACTTCGCGAATGCTGAAGGTCCCAAAGTGAAAGACACTTGCTGCCAGCACGGCATCGGCTTCGCCCTCGATCACGCCCTCGGCAAAATGCTCGAGCGTGCCCACGCCGCCGCTTGCGATCACCGGGATCGGCACCGCGCGCGCCACGGCGCGGGTGAGTGCCAGGTCGAAGCCAGCCTTGGTGCCGTCGCGATCCATGCTGGTGAGCAAGATCTCACCGGCGCCGCGACGAGCCGCTTCCTCGGCCCACGCCACCGCATCGATACCCGTGGCGTTACGGCCGCCCGCGGTAAAGACCTCCCACTTGTCGGCTCCCGGCTCACCGGGCAAACCAACACGCTTGGCATCGATCGCCACGACCACGGCCTGGCTGCCAAATGCAGCGGCAGCTTGGCTGACCAGCGACGGATCGCGCACGGCAGCAGAGTTGAGCGACACCTTATCGGCACCGGCAGCCACCATGGTTCGCATGCCCGCCAGGTCACGAAAACCGCCGCCCACGGTATAGGGAATGGCCAGCTCCTCGGCCGCATGCGCCGCCATCTCAATGGTCGTCGCACGGTTATCGCTCGTCGCAGTGATGTCCAGGAACACGACTTCGTCCGCGCCCTCGCGGTCGTAGGCGCGCGCCAGCTCCACCGGATCGCCCGCATCGCGCAGGCTCACAAAGTTGACGCCCTTGACCACGCGGCCGTCCTTAACGTCCAGACAGGGAATCACACGCTTGGTAAGCATGGGCTACTCCTCCCCTCGGGCGGCGGCCAGCGCCTGTGCCAGCGTAAAGTTGCCCTCGTAGAGCGCGCGACCGGTGATCGCACCCTCAATAGCATCCTCACCCACTGCGGCAAGCGCGCAGATATCGTCGAGTGTCGAGATGCCACCCGAAGCCACGACGGGAAAACCCGCGACCTCGGCCACATGGCGATACGCCGCCACGTCGATGCCCGTCTGCATGCCATCGCGCGCGATGTCGGTGTACACCAAATGCTTAAAGCCCAGCTCGGAAAGCTGCGCCACGGCATCATCGAGCGCCACGCCCGCGCCATCGCGCCAGCCGTTCACCTTGACCTGGCCGTCACGGGCGGCGATGTCTGCCACCAGCAGCTCGCCAAAGCCTTTGGCCGCCACCTCGGCAAAACCCGGCTCGGTCACCAGCACGGTGCCCAGTGCGATGCGGCGTGCGCCGTAGCCGGCCAACTCGTCGATGCGCGCGAGCGAGCGGACGCCGCCGCCCACGTCCACAGACAGACCGTCGATGCCGCAGATAGCCTTGATCGCCGTCGAGTTGGCAGCGCATGCGTCCTCATCCTCGCCAAAGGCAGCGGACAGATCGACGACGTGCACCCAGCTTGCACCTTGCTCGGCAAACGAGCGGGCAACGGCCACGGGGTCGTCGGAATATACCTTGCAGCGGCTGCGATCGCCGCGCTCCAAGCGCACGACCTTGCCGCCGATCAGATCGATTGCGGGGAACAGGATCATCGGCCGGCCTCCTCGACGATGTTGACGAAGTTCTTAAGGATGCGCTGTCCCAGCGCGGAGGATTTCTCGGGATGGAACTGGCAGCCCCACACGTTGCCGTGGCGCACGATGCACGGGAAGCTCCGCGTGTAGTGCGTGCGCGCCAGAACATCGGCGGCATCGACATCGTCGGCCACCGCATAGCTGTGGGTGAAGTACATGTTGGCGCCCTCGGCAAAACCGGCGAGCAACGGATCGGCCGCGCCGGCGGGCGTCATGTGCACCTGGTCCCAGCCCACGTGCGGCACCTTCAGGCGACTCGATTCCAAGCGCGTGCACGAGCCGCGCATAATGCCCAGGCCATCGACCCAGGGACCGCCGGCCTGCTCGGAGGCATCGTCGTCCGCGCCCTCGTCCGCCGGCACGCCCTCGTCGCCGCGTTCAAAAAACAGCTGAAGGCCCAGGCAGATGCCGAGCAGAGGAGTTCCGGCGGCAACGGCGTCAAGCACGGCCGCCTCCTCGCCGCTCTGGCGCATAAAGGCGATCGCGTCATAGAACGCGCCCACGCCCGGGATGACCAGGCCGTCGGCGTTGCGGATCTGCTCCGGATCGTCCGATGTGCAGGCAGCGGCACCGGCGCGCGCAAGCCCGCGCACGACGCTCGACAAGTTGCCCTTGTGGTAGTCGACCACCACGATCTTCGGTTCGCCCACGCGACCCTCCCTTTTCCCATCATCCAAAACCACCACAAAGGGGACAGGCACCTTTGTGGTGGTTTCTGCCTATATGGCGGTTACAGCGAGCCCTTGGTGCTGGGGATTCCTTGCACGCGGGGATCAAGCTCGCAGGCGTGGCGCATCGTGCGTCCCACGGCCTTAAAGGCGGCCTCGATAATGTGGTGCGAGTTGCCGCCCGCCAGCTCGCGCACGTGCAGCGTGAGTTTGGCGTCTCGCGCAAAAGCGTAGAAGAACTCGACGGCCAGCTCGGTATCAAAGGTGCCCACGCGCTCGGTCGGCACGGGCAGATCGCAATAGGCCTGCCCGCGACCCGAGATATCAACGGCGGCTATCACGAGCGTCTCGTCCATGGCAATCGCCGCATCGGCAAAGCGCGTAATGCCCGCCTTGTCACCCAGTGCCTGGCAAAACGCCTCGCCCAGCACAATGCCCGTGTCCTCGACGGTGTGGTGCGCGTCGACCTCCACGTCGCCCACCGCATGTACCGTCAGATCGAACAGACCATGGCGGCCAAGGGCGTTGAGCATGTGGTCGAAAAACGGCACGCCGGTCGAGATATCGCACACGCCGGATCCGTCCAGATCGAGCTTAACGACAATGTCGGTCTCGCCCGTCTTGCGGGTTGCCTCGGCATAACGGCCCATCTACATCTCCTCCTTCACCAGCGCGGCAAACGCAGCCAGCACCTCGTCGTTTTCCTGCGGGGTACCCACGGTAATGCGCAGACAGTCCGCAAGCCCCGGCGCGTAGCTAAAGTCGCGCACCAAAATTGAATACTCGTCGCGCAGGCGCTCGCGCACGCACGTGGCGTGCGGTGTGCGCACGAGCACAAAGTTTGCTGCGCTCGGCCATGCCTCCACGGGCATGCCCTCGGCAGCCATTGCACGCAGGGCGCACAACTCGCGTTCGCGCTCGGATGCAACTTGCGCCACCACGGGCGCATACGCATCGCGGGCACGCACGCAGGCAAGCGCCGCGGCCTGGCTCAGCACGTTGACTGAATAGATCTGGCGAATCGCCGCGAACACGTCGATGACCTCGGGGGTCGCGATCACGTAGCCCAGACGCGTGCCGGCGGCGCCGAACGCCTTGGACAGCGTATGCAAAATCACCAGGTTGGAATGCTCGGCGATAAGCCCTTGCGCCGTGGTGGCCGCGCCAAACGAATCGTCAGCAAACTCCACGTAGGCCTCGTCGACCATCACCATGCCGGGACACGCATCGCACAGAGCCGCGATAAAGTCGAGCGGCGCCACGTCGCCCGTGGGATTGTTGGGCGAGGTCACAATCGCCAGGTTGCACTCGGGCGCTGCCGCAAGCACGGCAGCCTGGTCGAGCTCAAAGGTCACCGGATCGCGCCACACGTCGCTCACCTCGGTCTGGCAGAGCGACGCAAAGAACGCATACTCGCTAAAGCATGGCGGGCAGTTGAGCAGGGTCCGCCCCGCGCCGCCAAACGCCAGCAGGTAGTTATAGAGCAGCTCGTCGCCGCCGTTGCCCACGCAGATGTTCTCGCGTGCCACGCCATGCCAAGCGGCAAGCTCGTCGCGCAGGTCGTTGGACATGGGGTCGGGATAGCGGTTGAGCGGCGTGGCGGCGAGCGCCGCGTCGACCGCCTCGCGCACGCCGGCCGGCACGGGATAGGTGTTCTCGTTGGCCGAAAGGTTGATGCGCGTGGGCGTAAAGTTGGGATCGTAGGGCTCAATGCCGGCCAAGTAGGGCTGGACGAGTTCCTTCATGCGAGGCGTCAGCTCGGCCATATTAGGCCTCCCCGCCGGTCGCGTTAGCGCCATCCGCGCCCGCAGCCGCCAAGTCCACACCCTCGGCGACCGTCGCCGCGGCGTCGCCCGGCCAGGCAACCTTGGTCAGGTCGGCCGCCGCCAGCGACTCGGCGCTCACGGAATCCTCGCCCTGTTCCAGCACGCGACGACGCAGGGCGGCAGAAAGCGCGTGCGCCCACAGGCCCTCGGCTTCGGCCAAGCGCTGCGTAGCGGGAGCGTCGGAGAGCAGGCCCTCGGGCGTATAGCAGATAACGCTTGAGCGCTTAACGAACTCCTCCACCGAAAGCGGGTTGGAGAACACGGCCGTGCCGCCGGTCGGCAGCGTGTGGTTGGGGCCGGCAACGTAATCGCCGAGCGGCTCGGAGCTCCAAGCGCCCACAAAGATGGCGCCGGCGTTGCGAATGCCGCCAAGCAGGCCCATTGCATCCTTGCAGTGCAGCTCCAGGTGCTCGGGCGCCACGGTGTTCACGGCCTCGACGGCGGCAGCCATATCGGCGGCCACCACGATGGTGCCCTCGTTGTCGAGCGAGGCGCGCGTAATCTCGGCACGCGGCGACTGCGCCACCAGAATGTCGATACCCGCCTCGACCTCGCGCGCAAACTGCTCGTCGCAGGTCACCAGATAGCAGGCGGCAAGCGGATCGTGCTCGGCCTGGGCCATCAGGTCGGCCGCGACCACCATGGGCTTGGCCGTGGCATCGGCCAGCACGCAGACCTCGGAGGGGCCGGCGACCATGTCGATGCCCACGTCGCCCGAGACAATCTGCTTGGCCGCGGCGACAAAGGCGTTGCCCGGGCCGGTGATCTTGTCGACGCGCGGAATGGTCTCGGTACCGTACGCCAGCGCGGCCACGGCCTGGGCGCCGCCCACCATATAGATCTCGTCCACGCCGCCAAGCTTGGCCGCGGCGAGCGTGTAGGGGCTGATCAGGCCGTCCTTTTGTGGCGGCGTCACCATGACCACGCGCTTGACGCCGGCCACCTTGGCAGGGATAGCGTTCATGAGCACGGTGGAGGGATACTGCGCGCGACCGCCCGGCACGTAGATGCCGGCCGCGGCAAGCGGGGTCACCTTAACGCCGAGCATCGTGCCGTCCGGGCGCGTGGTAAACCAGCTCTGCTCGACCTCGCGCTGGTGAAACTCACGGATCTGGCGCGCAGCCTTCTCGAGCGCGGCAACAAAGGCCGGGTCGAGGCCTTCGAGCGCAGCATCGATCTGCTCTTGCGGCAGACGAAAGCTTTGCAGCTCGACACCGTCAAAACGCTGGCAGTAATCGCGCACCGCAGCATCGCCGTTGGCACGCACGTTGGCCACGATATCGCGGGCGGCGTCGACGATGTTTTGCGGCAGCACACCCTTGCGGTTGAGCTGGTTGGTAACGAGGCGCTCACCGGGAGCAAGCTTGATGGTCTTCATATCGGTATCCCCTATCGGTCGAGGTTGCGTTTGGAAAACGAAATGCCGGGCAGCGGCACCAATCGGCCCGCAGTCCGGATATGGGGGCGCCCGTGCGCGCTCGCGCTATTGTGCCGAGCCCGCGACGGGCTCAAAATGCTTGTCCTTCACGGCAGCCGCCAGGCGATCGGCCAGGTTGCGAACGCGCGGATCCAGGCGCGCGGCACCCGGGTTGACGAAGAAGCGGGCCGTGCAGTCCATAATGCGGCCGGTGATGACCAGGTCGTTGTCGCGCAGCGTGGCGCCCGTGGCGGTGATATCCACGATGCGATCGGTCATACCGACGATGGGTCCCAGCTCGATGTTGCCGTGCAGCGAAACAATGTCGGCGTTCACGCCGCACTCGGCATACCAGGCACTCGCGATGCGCGGGTACTTGGTTGCCACGCGAAGCGAACCGCGGCGGGCATAGTTGCGCTCGGCCTGACCGGCGCGCCAAACGGGCTCAGCCTCAATAAAGGTGCACAGGCCGTAACCCAAATCGACCAGCTGCAGCAAGTTGAGGTCGGCCTCGATAAGCGAATCCCAGCCGCAGATGCCGCAATCGGCACCACCGCAGCTCACAAAAGCGGGCGCATCGCTGGGGCGCACGATGACAAACTCGATATCGCCGACCGCGCCCTCGCCGGCACGCGTATCGCGACCGCGCACGATCAGGTGACGGCCGGGGTCGCGCAGCTCGGAGACGTCCAGGCCCGCGGCCTCGAGCACGTCGAGCGTGTCGGCCTTAAGCGAGCCCTTGGGAACGGCGATGCGCAGCGGACCCTCAGCACCACGGCCCGCGGCGTGGTCGCCGTCGGAAGCGGCGTCCTCAGCCGAAGTGTGCGCGGCCTCCAGACGCTCGAGCGAAAAGGCAAATCCCGCCGCCGGTACCTCGATGCCATCGCCGAACGCGCCGGTAAAGATGGAGTCGTAGCGACCGCCCGAACCCACCGGATCGGGCAGGCCACCGGCATAGGCCTTAAAGACCAGGCCCGTGTAGTAATAAAAAGAGTTCATGATGGAGAAGTCGAAGGACAGCACCTGGGCATCCTCGGGAGCCAGGCCCTCGACCAGGGCACGCAGCTCGCGCGTCAGCGGCGCGACGATACCGGCAGCTTCCAGCAGCGCATCCACACGGTCGAGTATCTCGGCACCGCCGTGCAAGCGCGGCAGCTCGCTAATGGCGGCCTTGACGGCCTCGGACTCGGCGCTTGCCGCCACGCGGGCATCGAGGCCCACAAAGTCATTGGCGTGCACGCAGCGCAGGGCCTCGGCAGCCAGCTCGCGATCCTCGCACGCCGCGAGCAGCTCCTTAAAAGGACGCACGCTACCTGCGATAATGCGCGCATCGGGCAACGCCAGCTTGCGCACGGCATCGGCTACCAGCGAGACAATCTCGACATCGCCCGCGGTATCTCCCGCACCGATAAGCTCAAAGCCCAGCTGTGTAAACTGGCGCGAGCCGCCGGCATTGCGCTGGCACTCACGAACCACCGGCGCCTCGTAGCGAAGACGCAGTGGCAGATCGGCCGCGCGCATGCGGGTCGAAACCAAGCGCACGATCGGCAACGTGTTGTCGGGACGGACCACCAGCAAACGCCCATCATCGTCAAAGAGCTTAAACGGCGTGTCCGCAATGCGGCCACCTTCCTCGAGCGAACCCTTGTCCTCGAGCAGCGGCGTCTCAACCGGCAGGTAATGATGCTCCCTAAAGCAGCCCTTCACCGTACATGCGATCTCCTCGCGTGCCTGAGCCTCCTCGGGCAATATGTCCCGGAATCCCCACGGTGTGGCCGTCATCTGGTGAGCCTCCTCATGCTGTGCTTCGCATAGAACAGAAGACCGGCATAGCTCCGCCGGTCTTCTGGGTACTTTAGCATACTAGAGTGCTTGCGGGGAAAATCGTCTCCCTCGGCTCACAGCGTATTCATTTAGAAACATAGGGGCGAGCCCTCAGCTCAATCTGGCGATTCCCCCAGCCCAGCAGGAAAGCGCGTCCCACTCCGAGCCGCAAGCCCGGGATGAACTTTCCGCCGAAGACACCCTGCGCCGACAGCAACGCAAAAAGGGCGCCCGCGCAAATGCGGACGCCCTTGTGTAGGGTCGAGATATCAACCAGCCAAGATATCGGACCTGCGACCAGCTCTTAGTAGTCGAACTGGTGGTAGTAGCGGCGGTACTTGAGGTTGTGCTTGGTGACCAGCTCGTAGTTGCGCGAGAGGCGGTCGGTGGTCAGCACGGACAGGATCCAGGGGGACACGATGACGCGGAAGTCGTCGTCCAGGCCCGGGATCGCGTACTCGGCGGTGTCGATGATGACGTAGTCCTCGTCGCCGGTCACGCCGCTGGTGAGGAAGGCGCGGACGCGCTCGTCGAGGGCGCGGCACTCGTCCTCGCCCATGAACAGGAACACCGGGACGCCGGGCTCGAGCAGCTCGAGCGTGCCGTGGAAGAAGTCGTGCGAGGTGATGTGGCGGATGCGCTTCCACTGCATCTCCTCGAGCAGGCACATGGAGTACAGGATGGTCTCGCCCCACAGCGCGCCCGAGCCGATGAACATGGTGTAGTCGGCCAGCGCGTACTTCTTCGCGAGCTCCTCGGCGCGCGGCTCGAAGCGCTTGCGGATGTCGAGCATGTCCTTCCAGACGTCCTTCGTCTGCTCGATGAACAGGTCGAACTTGGGGAAGCAGCCGCGGCGGTTGAGCAGGCGCAGGCCGAAGCAGTCGGCGAGGTAGTAGCCCTTCTCGCAGCCGCCGGCGCCGTGGTCGGAGGCCATCATGACGCAGTTCTCGGCGCCCACGGCCCGGCCGATCTTGCCCTCGGGGTTGGTCATGGCGTAGACGCGCACGCCCATCTCCTTCATCTTGCCGATGGCCTCGAGCACCTCGGGGGTGGTGCCGGACTCGGAGGCGGTCAGCACGACGGACTTGTCGGTCATGCGCTTGTGGCCCATGACGTTCCACTCGGCGGCGTGGATCAGGTAGACCTCGAGGTCGCGGTCGCCGAACTTGTTCATGAGGTACTCGAGCTGCATGAACTCGTCCCAGGTGCCGCCGACGCCCATCAGGAAGACGGCGTCGTAGCCCTCCTCGTGCACGCGGTCGGCCAGCGCGGTCATCTTCTTGCCCGCCTCGTAGACGTTCCTGCCGTCCTCGAGGTAGCCCTCCTGGTCGAAGTGCATGATCTCGATCTTCTCGGTCTCCTTCATGTGTGTCCTCCCATCACATGTGCGCGATTCTATACATCGCGCTTCTTGCTGATACCAATTATAGCCATACGATTGCTCATTATTTAATACCAATCTAAACTCACGGAGATTTACGGCGAACGGTCGGTTTCCTCGCCCGAGTGGTATTACAACGCCATTAGTTGTCTAATTCGAGCAGCACTGCAACGAACACTCCGCAACTCGCCACCTAAAACTACGTTGCGCCAAACCCGCCCTAGTGTTTCCGGCGCAACCGCGCAGTTCGGTTATTCGGCTTCCATCTCTGCTATCACACGACGATACATATCGATAACCTGAGTTGTCGCCTTAGACGGATCCTGATAGTAGCGGCCGTCACACGTCTCGGCCGAGGCATAGCCCGTATAGCCGTGGCGCATGAGCGCCTCGAGGTCGGCACGTATATCGCGCTCGCCGTCGCCCCAGGCAAGATGCGTCGTGCCGCCGCCGACATCCACAAAGTGGGTGTGGACGATCTTGTCGCCCAAGACCTCAAAGTAGCCGTCGATTGTGTCGCCGGCAACTTCCATGGCGCCAAAGTCGATACAAGCCTTCAGGTTGGGACGATCGACCGCCTCGAGGATGCGCGCGACGTCCTGCGCGGTGTTGACCAGCACGGACTCCGACGGCTGCAGCGCCTCGAGCGCAACGCGAATGCCGCGCGTATCGGCATAGTCGCATACCGAACGCAGCATGGCAACGCTGCGGGCCCAGGCGTCCTCAGCCGGCTCGTCCAGATAGGCCCAACCACTCGTCACCAGAATCTGCGGCGCACCCAGCTCAACGGCAACGTCAATGACATTCTTAAAGTACGAGAGTATGCGCTTTTGGCCCGCCTCACCACGCACCGCGACATTCCACGGCTTGGGGTTGTTCTGCTCGGGGCACACGCACACGATCTTGATGCCGTACTGGGCAGCAAGATCGCGAATCTTATCCACCGAATCGTGCTCGTGGCAATCCACATACAGGTGCATCGAGCCAGTCCACAGCTCGATATTGCGATAACCCGCCTCGCCTGCAGCCTTAAAGAACGTCTCGATGCTGTAGTAACGATGGTTGATGTTCATGAGCGAAAGCTCGGGTACGGCCATAGTCCTCCCCTTTCGTACGGGCTTTTAAAAAACAGGGGGCTGCCGCACATGCGACAAGCCCCCAAAGATCGACGCAACCGTTAGACGCGATGGAAGCGCGATTTAAACATATTAGGCAAGCACGCCAAAGAAGGCACCGATGATGCCGATGACCATGGTGCAGAGAATCAGGACCATCGGGTTGATCTTCTTGGAGAGCAGCCAGTAGTAAATCCAGAAGGCGGCCATGCCGAGCATGCCGGGCATGATGCCGTCCAGGATGTCCTGGAGGGTCTGGGCGGAGTCGCCCTGACCGATGGCGACGGGCAGCGAAGCCCAGAACATGTCCTTGCTCATGGCGCCGACCACCATGACGCCGACGATGCCGACGCAGGCCATGATCTTTTGCATCAGACCGGTCTTCTGAGCCTCGTTGAGGAAGCCAATGCCCAGTTCATAACCCTTGATAGCGCCAAAGATACGAATCAGGAACGCCGGGATGTTATAGATGAGCAGGAAGGCGATGGGGCCAAAGGCGTTGCCGGCCTGGCACAGGCTGATGCCCACGGCAGCGGCAACAACGCGCAGGGTGGACAGGAAGAAGGAGTCACCCAGACCGGAAAGCGGGCCCATGAGGGCGGCCTTGATGTCGTTGACGCTCTCGGGCTCAACCTCGCCGCGAGCGACCTTCTCTTCCATGGCCATCGCGATGCCGCCCACGAAGGGAGCGAGCTGCGGGGTGATGTTGAAGAATGCGCTGTGACGGTGCAGGGCCTCGGCGTAATCGTCGGGACGGCCGGCATAGATCTTCTTGAGCATGTTGGCGACCATCAGGCAGAAGGCAATGTTCATCTGCTTGTAGTAGGTCCAGGAGAACTCCATGCCCAGAGCGCCGGTACTCAGAGAGCTCTTAATGAGGTCGGAGCGAGTAATCTGGTTCTCGGAATTAGAAGTCATCGTCCTCATCCCCTTCCACAGAAAGCTGGGGCTGGGCGCCACCAAGGCCCAGCAGGTCGAACTTGTTGATGCCGATGATGATTGCGATCAGAGCGACACCGAGGACGGGCACGTTGGCATAGGAGCACATCAGGAAGCCCAGGAAGTAGAACGGCACGAGCTGCTTGGTAAGCACCAGACGACCGAGCATTGCGAAGCCCATGGCAGGCAGGATGTTGGCTGCGACGCCAAAGCCATCAAGGACAAACGTCGGGATGAAGTCGAGCAGACCCTGAACGGCGTCAGCGCCAAGATAGAAGGAGACGGAGCACAGGAAGAAGGCCAGGGCAACAATCACAAGACCGATAACCCAGTGCATAGCGTAGATACCCTTGAGGTTACCCTTGCTGGCAAAGACGTCGGCGCGGTCGACCAGAAGGGGCATACCGGCGTTGATGACGTTCTTGATGGCCAGGCACAGGGTGGCGATGGGCATCGCGAGCGCGATAGCAGCCTCAGTGCTCTGGCCCAGCTGAATAGCGAAGGCGCAGGCGAGCACGCCGCCAATCGTCTCATCAGGTGGCACGTAAGCGCCGATGGCAATAGAACCCATGAAGAGCAGCTCGAGGCTCGCGCCGATGGCGAGGCCGGACTGCAGGTCCCCGAGGACTATGCCGACGAGCGGGCACAGAACGATCGGGCGGAACGCATAGAGCGTACCGAGCTGATAATCGAGCTTACCGAAAGCAGCGATAAGTCCGATGAGGATCGCTTGAACAAGCATTGTTCCTCCTTTTGATCCCTCTTGGATCCGGTCGGCGATTCCCGACTTGTCAGCGCGCCCTTTTCCATGCCGACAATCGCCTAGGCAGATCCAGCTTGTACCGGCGTGCTGTTAACACCTAAACCGGTACAAATGATTTCATACCAATTATATAGTCATGCAGAAACTATTTAATACCAATCGCTCAACGGGCAGGTACTTCCGGTGAACGGTAGGTGGACTACCGGGTAAAGCGTTTATCCGCTACTCCACGGATAGGGCAGCACCATGCGTGCCGCCCCGTGGTCCCAAGTTACAGGACACTCATAGCGTCGACCTTGGGGTCATCGGCCAGAGCGCGAATCTCGACCTCGACACCACGACCGACGAGCTCGCGGATTTCCTCTTCCTCGGCGGCGGTCACAAAGACCTGACGCGAAACCTGGCGGGCGTCGGGACGCTGTTCGTCCTTGGACTTGGTGTTGCCCAGGTTAATCGAGGTAATCTGCGGGCAGCCGTCGGCAAGCTGCTTGGCCTCGGCGATGCTGGCGACGCAGATGATCATCTTGTACTTATCAGTGACACCAGAGTTAATTGCCTCGATGGCGTGTTCCATGTCCTTGATGACGAGCTTGGCGTTGGCCGGCTTGCCCATCTTGAGCGTGGTCTTCCAAACGGGATCGTTGGCAACCTTGTCGCCGACGCAGAAGATGCAGTCGGAGCCCAGGCCCTGGACCCAAGAGACGGCCACCTGGCCATGAAGCAGACGATGGTCGACGCGAAGCAGTTGAATCATGATTGACCCCCAAAGGTCTCATGCCGGAAACCCGGCCCCATTAATAGCAGGCGGAGACTAGAACTCTTCCTCGTCATCCGCATCGGTCAGCAGATCGTTGACAAACTTGACGCGCGTGTCGTCAGCCGCGATTATCTCGCGGATAACCTGATCGGCGGGAGCCTCCTGATCCGAGAACAGTAGCTGGATCAGCAGCGGCAGGTTCATGTTGGCGACAAGGTAGGTGTTGGGACGCGTCTGAACGATCTTGGTGAACTCGTTGTTGACGCTACCGCCAAACAGGTCGGTGCACACAATCACGTCATCGGCAGGGTCGATGGTCGCCAGCAGCTTTGCGGCCTCCTCGGCGACGTCGGTGCGACCGTCGACAAACATCGATAGATCGTGAACGTTATCGCGCGCGCCCGAGAGCAGCTCGGTGCTCTCTTTAATGCCGGTCGCAAAATGCGCGTGGCTGGCGAAGATGTATTGCCTCATTACAGTTTCCCCCAAATGGAATTAGTAGTCGAACTGGTGGTAGTAGCGGCGGTACTTGAGGTTGTGCTTGGTGACC
>URSO01000010.1 GCA_900550415.1 uncultured Collinsella sp. | reverse complement strand
CCTGACCGAACGAAAAACTTACCCGCCTCGCCCGGCCAGGTCCGACGAGCCACGTTAACGAGCCGCCAAGATGGCATCGATGAGCGTCAGTACGCCCCCGTCGTTGTTGCTCGGAATGCGCCACTTAGCATGCGCGTTCATATGCTCCTCGGCGTTGTCCACGATAAAGCTGTGACCGACGCGCTCAAGCATGGGGATGTCGTTGTACGTATCGCCCACGGCGGCGGCATCGGCGATATCGATGCCGAGTTGCTCGCACAGGTGCGCGACGCCCGAACCCTTGTCGACGCCCAGGTTCATAAAGTCGATCCACTCGCGGCCGGCATTGGTGACATAGAGCTGATCCGAGAACGCGGGGTTGTAGTCCTCGCGAAATGCGGGCTCGGCATCGTAGGCGGGGAAGAAGATCGAGATCTTGTTGGAGTCGACGTCGAGGCCCTCAAAGGTATCGACGTAGTTGATCGTGTTGTAGTAAACGCTGAGCTCGTCGTGGTATTGATGGTCGCGAGCAAGCACGTAAAACTCGTCGAAGCAGCACAGGACGGGGACAGCGTGCGGATCCTCCGAGGCGCGGCTCAAGACCTGCTGATACAGCGCCACATCGATAGTGCTCTTATAGATATAGTTGCCGCGGTAGATCACGCAGGCTCCGTTATCGGGGCAGAAAGCAAGGCGGTTTTTGATGCCCTCGAACATCTCCTCGAGCTTGGGGGCGGGACGTCCGCTGGCGGGGCAGAACACGATGCCAGCCTCGGCGAGCTTTTCCAGGCGCTCATCGAGGCCCTGGGGCAGTACGCGCTCGTCGGTCAGCAATGTCTTGTCCATATCGACGGCAAGGATCTTGATGTTGCCGATAGCGGCGTCCGATTCGTAAGTTTGCATAAAAGCGCCTTTCCGTTTCTAAATTGTTTCGGGCGGAATAACCCTCCGGTTGGTAATCGAGCGTATTTTCGCAGGAACGAAGCCTGTTTGCATCACGATTCACAAAGTAATGAAAAAACTTTTCAGAAATTTGAATTTGTCGCTTGTACTGCGGGCACTTTAGCGTAATATAGCGACCATCGAAAACGGAGACGGAAAAACAACCGCTTACCGAGGAAAAGGTACCGTTTGCGATATTTGAATTGCGCCCGGCGATATGTGAAAGGAGAGGCAGATGCAGTTCGTAAAGATTATCACCACTGCAGACAATGCCATCCGACGCCAGCGCGCAATTTCCCGACGACGATAACAATCGTCTCTGTCCGCATGGGGCGAATTGCCTCAACAGAGTTATTTTGAGGTCGTTGGGTTTTAGCACGACATTGCTGCATGTTTCTAGGGCATGTATGTGCTGATTTTGCTTTTTAACCTGATATTGCACGGTATTTGACCTTGAAATGACTTGCAACTGACCGATGTTCTAACTAGCTACCAAGGGCGAAAGGAAACAGCCATGAGCAAGGAAAAAGTCGTTCTCGCATATTCCGGTGGCCTTGATACATCCGTATGTGTCAAGTGGCTCCAAGACGAGAAGAATCTCGATGTCGTTTGCGTCTGCGGCAACGTGGGCCAGGAGGAGACCGGCCTGGACGCCAAGAAGCAGAAGGCACTCGACCTGGGCGTTCTCGATTGCCAGGTGCTCGACCTGCGCGACGAATTCTCCGATGAGTTCCTGACTAAGGCCATCGCCGCCAACTCCATGTATGAGAACAAGTACCCGCTGCTCTCCGCCCTGTCTCGTCCGCTGCTCGCCAAGAAGCTCGTCGAGGTCGCTCACGAGTTTGGTGCGACCTACGTTGCCCATGGCTGCACCGGCAAGGGTAACGACCAAGTTCGTTTTGAGGCTGCCGTCAAGGCCCTCGATCCCGTGCTTAAGGTTATCGCTCCGGTTCGTGAGTGGGATCTGAAGTGCCGCCCCGACGAGGTCGCCTATGCCCACGCCCACAACGTGCCGGTTCCCGAGGGTGCCAACGACAACCCCTATTCCATCGACGACAACCTGTGGGGTCGCGCCATTGAGTGCGGCCATCTGGAGGATCCCTGGAACGAGCCGCTCGACGACGCTTGGGTTATGACCAAGAATCCCGAGGACACGCCCGACATCCCGACCTACACCGAGATTGAGTTTGAGGCCGGCAAGCCCGTCGCCGTCGACGGCAAGAAGATGAAGCTCTCCGAGATCGTCATCGCCCTCAACAAGATTTCGGGCGACAACGGCTTTGGCCGTCTCGACCTGGTCGAGGACCGTCTGGTGGGCCTCAAGAGCCGCGAGTGCTACGAGGTTCCCGGCGCCCTGACGCTTATCACCGCCCATAAGGCGCTCGAGGACATTTGCGTTGAGGGCGATCTGCTCAAGACCAAGATCAAGCTCGAGCAGGATTGGGCTACCGCCGTGTACAACGGTCAGTGGTATAGCCCGCTCAAAAACGCGCTCGACGCCTTTATGGCTGACACCCAGAAGTTCGTGACCGGCACCGTCCGTCTGAAGTTCTTTAAGGGCAACTGCCACGTTGTCGGCCGCAAGAGCCCCTTTAGCCTCTACGACTACGGTCTGGCCACCTACGACCGCGACACTACGTTTGACGAGAAGGCCAGCGCCGGCTTTATCGAGATCGACACGCTGTCGCTCAAGACGTGGGCTAAGGTCCAGGGTCCCAGCTCCGCTGCCGCCCAGGCCTAAGGCTTTTCCTTCCCTTGGTATCCGTGCGGCCCATCCGCGTGATACAAAACGGGCGCACGGGGTCCCTACCTTTCGTTATGCTTGCTGACACTTCTTAACATCGGTGGCCCCTACGTTCCGCCCGCATATATGATGCCGCATCTGCGGCTGAGTCCGAGCCCCGCCGGGGTTGTCCGGCGGGGCTCCTTCTATCAATTTGGCGGCTCTGCGCCTATATATATGAGGAGTATCCATTATGTTCAATGCTATCGCGCATGCTTTACTTGCCCTCGCGCCCGAGTTCGATGCTGCAAGGGTCGAGGACGTCCCTATGAGCCTGAAGGCCTGGATCGATGGTTCGCAGGGCAACATCCGGAGGGAGACGTTGGGCGCCAAGTGCATGGCGCGTCACTTCTTTGCAAATTAGCTACATGGCTCCGCACACGGTGGGGAATGTGTAAAACTAGCGGTTGAAAAATCGCTTTAGCGACAGGGTGCCTTGCTTTGGGCGCTTGTTTTGGTATTTGGAGAAAGGGGACGGTTCCATGGCTCTTTGGGGCGGTCGTTTTGAGGCAGGCGTGGCCGAGGTCACGCAGGAGTTTGGCGCGTCGCTGCCGGTCGACAAACATCTTTATAAGCAGGATATCGCCGGCTCTAAGGCACATGCCAAGATGCTGGCCGCCCAGGGCATCATCACTGCCGAGGACGAGCAGGCGATCTCCGAGGGCCTGATCGGAATTGAGCAGGATATCGATGCCGGTAACTTCACCTTCGATATCAACGACGAGGACATTCATATGTCTATCGAGAGCGAGCTGACGCGCCGCATCGGCGAGGCCGGTAAGCGCCTGCATACCGGGCGTTCGCGCAACGACCAGGTTGCGACCGATACGCGCCTGGGCGTCAAGGCGCTCGCCAAGGAGCTCATGGAGGCCAATCTTTCGCTTCGCCATGTGCTGGTGGATGCCGCTAAGAAGTACGACAAAGTGATTCTACCTGGCTACACGCACATGCAGCATGCTCAGCCCGTGCTGCTGTCGCATCATCTGCTGGCGTATTCCTGGATGTTCGCGCGCGACTTTACGCGCCTGAAGGCCGCCTTTGATGCCGCCGACAACTGCCCGCTGGGTGCTGCCGCGCTTGCCGGCACGAGCTATCCGCTCGATCGCCAGATGACGGCTGCCGAACTTGGCTTTGCGGGTGTGATCCCTAACTCGCTCGACGCTGTTTCCGATCGCGATTTCCTGCTCGATCTGCATTACGCTGGCTCCGTTATGTCCATGCATCTGTCGCGTCTTTCCGAGGAGATCGTGCTGTGGTCGAGCTCCGAATTTGGCTTTATCACGCTTTCCGACTCTTACTCCACCGGCTCGTCCATCATGCCGCAGAAGAAAAATCCCGACTTTGCCGAGCTGATCCGCGGCAAGAGCGGCCGCGTCTACGGCAACCTGGTGCAGCTACTGGTGACCATGAAGGGCTTGCCGTTGGCCTATAACAAGGACCTGCAGGAGGACAAGGAGGGTGCGCTCGATACTGCCCATACGCTCATGCAGTGCCTGTCCGTTATGGCCGGCATGATTTCGACTTGGACCGTCAACGAGGATGCCATGGCGCGCGAGTGCGGCGTGGGGCACCTTGCTGCCACCGACGTTGCCGACTACCTGGCTAAGCGCGGCTTGCCATTCCGCGAGGCGCACGCTGTGGTGGGCCATCTGGTCCTGATATGCGAGAAGCGCGGCTGCAATCTTGAGGACCTGCCGTTTGAGGTGTTCCAGGAGGCGAGCCCGCTTTTTGAGCGCGATATTACCGAGGCGCTCGACATCCCGTCGATCGTTGCCGCGCGCACGACCGAGGGCGGTACCGCTCCTGCTGCCGTTGCCGTCCAGCTGGAGCGTGCCGAGGTACAGCTCGTGGCCGACGAGGGCGTGTTTGGGTCGCTGACCAAGGTCGTCGAGATGGGCCACGGGGCAAAGTAAGGGTTTGCTTGAGGCTTATTGGCTATTTATTGATAAATCGTTTTTGCTTCTTACGGGCGTCTGCTGATGTGGGCGTCTGTATTTTGTTGTAATGGGGGAGGGGCTTGTCGAGAACTTCTGTAGGACCTTTGGGCAGGTTGTGAAGGGGGGTACGTTCACAGGCGACAACCGACCGTCCGCTCGGTTCGGTGCGGTTGATGGGCAGTCGGATGGTACTCTAGTCGGGCTTCGAAACAGAAGTGACACATATGGAACGCTTCAATTAATTGCAGCGTTTCAATAAACATCTTTTTGTTTAACTGCAGCTAAAACTCTGTTACGATGCAGTCCAGGCGAGTGCCGGAATGGGACTTGGGCACGCGCGAACCTACTTGAAAGGCTACCTTATGGCTATCGAGAAGACCTTCATCATGATTAAGCCCGACGCCGTGCGCGATCGCAAGATCGGCGAGATCGTTGCTCGCATTGAGCGCAGCGGCCTTGTCATCGAGCGCATGGAGATGACCACGCTCGAGCGCGCTACCGTCGAGGAGCACTACGCTCATCTGGCCGACAAGCCTTTCTTTGGCGGTCTCTGCGACTTTATGACGAGCGGTCCGGTCGTCAAGATGGTCGTTTCCGGTCTTTCTGCTGTCTCCAAGATGCGCACTCTTATGGGCGCTACCAACCCGCTTGATGCTGCCCCCGGCACCATCCGCGGCGACTTCGCTGTCGATGTCAACGCCAACGTGATTCACGGCTCCGACTGCCTGGAGAACGCCGAGATCGAGATCAAGCGCTTCTTTGGCTAAACCAGCTTTGACTCCTTAAAGCTGTTAGCGTGTGGCTTAGGCGCCGCGGAACTCCATCCGCGGTGCCCTTTTTATCCCAGTAGATTTTTGGGACATGGCTAGAAATCTACCTTTTGTCGCACATGGACTGCGAAAGGTAGATTTCTAGGCATGCCCCAAAAATCTAATAAAGAGCCCCCGCCCGGATTGCGTTCCGGACGGGGGTTTTCGTTGGCGTATGGCGTTGCAGGTCTTTAAGCTTCGTCGACGACCTTGAGGCCGCGGGTCTGGTCGATCTCGTTGAGGAGATTGACGCGACGCTCGTGACGGCCGCCCTCGAACTCGGCATCGAGCCACTCGTCGACGATCATCTTGGCGAGCTCGGAGCCCACGACGCGGGCGCCAAAGGCGAGCACGTTGGTGTTGTTGTGCATGCGCGAGAGCTTGGCGCTGAAGGGCTCGGAGCACACGACGGCACGAACGCCCTCGACCTTGTTGGCGGCCAAGCTAATCCCGACACCGGTGCCGCAGATCAGGATGCCCAGATCGACGTCGCCGTTGGCTACGGCTTTGCCCACCTTGTAGCCGGCGATGGGGTAATCAAAGCTCTCGGAGGTGTCGGTGCCAAAGTTCACGACCTCGCAGCCGCGCTCCTTCAGGTGCTCGGAAATGATGTTCTTGAGCTCGACGGCGGCGTGGTCGTTGCCGATACCGATCTTCATGAGTGGTTCCTCTCTGGTCCGTGCGGCGGAATTGCTAAAGGTTTTACCGCGTTCGACTGCATGATAGCGCGTCTTTTGCCTAAACACTCGGGCGTTTTTTGGTCAAACGCTTTAGCGGACGCGAACATCAGCCCATCACGAAAAATGCCGCCAATTTGCTTCCGGCGGCCGTCTGCCGGAACTCGACTTGCGGTTTTTGGTGCCTTGTTATCAAATGGAGAAGTTGATACTTGCGAGAGCAACCCGTTATACATGTAGGAGATACCTATGCCTACCGATTCCATCCGTGATACCGCGTTTTGTGATGTTTTGAACCGCGAGCTTGTCTGTGCGCTCGGCTGCACCGAGCCCATTGCCGTTGCCTATGCGGCGGCGCTGGCGAGCCAGACGCTCGGTTGCGAACCCGAACATATGGTTGTTGCCTGCTCGGGCAACATCATCAAGAACGTAAAGAGCGTGACCGTGCCCAACTCGGGCGGTATGCACGGTATTGAGGCCGCGGCCGTGCTGGGTGCTGTGGGCGGTGACGCCAAGAGCGCGCTCGAGGTGCTCGAGAGTGTTGGCGATGCAGACCGTGCTCGCGTGACCGAGCTGCTCTCCGATGCCGACTACTGCGATGTGTCGCTTGTCGAGGGTGTGCCCAACCTCTACATTAAGGTGACTGCCACGGCCGGAGGTCATACTGCGGTCGTCGAGATCACCGACCATCACACCAATGTTACGTGCCATACACTCGATGGCATTCCGGTGTGTGGCAAGTCGGCGGGGGAGTGTGCCGCCTGCGCCGAGCGCGTCGTGGCCGAGCGTGCCGCCGATAACGCCGATACGCCCATGTCGATTGAGTCTATCATTGACTTTATCGAGGACGGCGACATCGAGGGCGCCCGCGCTGCCGTTGAGCGTCAGATTGAGCTGAACGGCGCTATTAGCGCCGAGGGCTTGGCGAACGCTTGGGGCGCCGAGGTGGGCCGTACGCTGCTGGGCGCTCGCGCCGACGACGTCGCCTGCCGTGCGCGTGCGCGTGCGGCCGCCGGGTCTGACGCCCGTATGAACGGCTGTGCGCTACCGGTCGCCATTGTGTGCGGCTCGGGCAACCAGGGTATTACCTGTGCGTTGCCCGTTATGGAATATGCCGACTACCTGCGCTGCGACCACGAGCGCCTGGTGCGCGCCGTGATGCTGTCCGATCTTATTGCTGTGCATATCAAGAGCTATATTGGTGCGCTCTCGGCGTTTTGCGGTGCTATTTGCGCTGCGTGCGGTGCCGGCGCGGCGATTACCTGGCTGTGCGGTGGCACGCGCGAGCAGATCGGCGCGACGGTCTCCAATACGCTCGGTAACGTGGGCGGCATCGTGTGCGATGGCGCCAAGGCAAGCTGCGCCGCTAAGATTTCCGCTGCCGTTGATGCGGCGATTCTGGGCCACGATATGGCCATGCAGGGCCGCGGCTTCCGTGCCGGCGAGGGCCTGATTCAGGATACGGTGGAAGAGACGATCGCCAGCATGGGCTATGTGGGCCGCGTTGGCATGAAGGATACCGACGTTGAGATCCTCAACATCATGATCGGCAAGACCATCGTCGACTGCTAGGGGCTCTGGGGCACTGCATCTTGTTGTTGAAACTATCGCGCTTGTGGCTGTAAAGCACCTGTCTGCATTGCGGACAGCGAGGATCTCGCGGTATGTCACCAGGTCGTTCTCGCGCTTGATGCGCTCGAGGACGGTTGCGACAACAAGCGCCGCTATCGCCGGCAGGAACGTCGCAGCCGCGGCGACGCCGGCGCCCAAGGTGCCCTCCATCCAGTTAAACGCCGGCGACAGTATCAGCGCGAACGCCACCGCCAGCAACGCGAGCATCAGCACGGCCAGCCATAGCATCCGCGTTCCCATGCGCTTGCGATCTCTTTCGACTGCCTCTTCCATAACGGTCACGTCTCCCTTCACGAGCGTGTCTATGGAGGTGTCGAATAGGATGCTCAGCATGAGCAGACTCTGGACGTCCGGATACGTCTTGTCCCGCTCCCAGTTGCTGATCGTCTGACGCGATACATAGAGCTTCTCGGCAAGTTGCTCTTGCGAGAGGCCCATCGCCTCGCGCCGCGTCTTGATCTGGTTGCTGATGTCCATCGTCACCTCCCGGTCGTGAAGGAGCGTCCCGCGAACACGTAGGGTGCGCTATCGAATCTGTTGTACATCATATGCGGCAAGGCTTGCCGGGCGCTGCAAAAACTGTTTTGCACGGGGTTTACCTGCATGATTGTTGCTGCGATGGCTTAGCGATGTTGTCGAGCAGTCATCCAAGTGTACAGGTCCATGGCGGCGTAGCCGATTGCGGTATAGGCAACCCCATGGAACGCAAGGTCCTGGCTGCCCTCGACCGCGAGGGGAAACAGGAGCGCGGATCCGATCCCGAGCGCCGCGGGTATCCAGAAGAGCGCCCTCGCGGAGTTCGCGGCGAGCAGGCCGAGGGCGATCGCAGTTACGGGGAGCACGAGGTAGATCAGCGTCATCATGGCGATCATGCCGGCATCGGATGGGACGATGCTCACCAGGAGGACGGGGATTGCCCAGCAGGCGCCAACGATTGCGATCAATGCGATGAGGGACGCGCGTACGGTGACGTTCATGGGGCACCTCCTAACGGGAATCGCCCCCATTCTGGCATACATCTTCAGAATGGGGGCAAAGGGGGATACCATTTCGGGGAACGGGTGCGTACCCGCGCTTTTAACTCAGCATCTTGGCGAGCATGCCGATGCCGACGCCCACCAGTCCGCCGGCGATGGCGCCGATGATGATCTGCACCGCGTTGCGCGTGCCCTTGACCCAAGGGTTCATCTCGCGCTCACGGCGCCCCTCGAGCGTGTCGCGATCGACCTGCTCGCCGCGGCTAAACGCCAACACCTCGCGGTACGTGACGAGGTCGTGCTGCTTCTTCATGCGTTCCATATACACGAACGCCACGAGCATCACGACGAGCGCCACGGCGGCAAACGCCGCGGTGGGCGCGATGTGCATGCCCCAGCCCCATTCGAACTGGAACGCCGCCCACGCGCTCAGCACCAAAAACACGACCGCGCTCACGACCGTGATTGTGGAGAGGGCGTTGTACTTCTTGACCGCTTCGTTCATTACCTGTGCCATGGTTTCCACATCTCCTTTGATGAGGGAGTCCACGGTCACCCCGAACACGTTGGAAAGCAGCAGCAGGCTCTGGACATCCGGATACGTACGGCCGCACTCCCAGTTGCTGATGGTCTGGCGCGACACGTAGATGCGCTCCGCCAGATCGTCTTGGGACAGTCCGAGCTCCGTGCGATGCTCCTTGATGTGCGAGCCCAGCTCCATGCGTTTGCTCCCTAGAGGGTCGGGGTGACCCCTGTCGAGAGCCACCATGTCATTGACGCGAGCATCGTACCATCAAAGGTCTTTATATTTGACCCCCACGGGGCAAAATCGAGCTGTCAAAAGGCTTTATATACGACATCTAGCTGGGAAAAGAACGGTCCCCAAAGGCGGATGCCTCCGGGGACCGGTTGGTGCGTATAGAGGGGGCGAGCTTGCTTTGGGTTGGTGTTGGCCCCGCCGCTCGGCTCGACTTTGGAGCGGCGGGGCTCAGCTCTGCCTCGGCGCTGGCGAGGCAGAGCGCGGCTTTGCCCCGACGTCGGCAGCGGCCGAGCCCTGTCTTCCCGGCTTAGCCCTCTTCGCCTTTGGGCGTGCCCTTGAACGAGGGCTCTTTCTTTGGCAGCCTTCCCGCGCGTTTGAGGGCGTCTCGCAAGATCCATTCCACCTGACCGTTGGCGCTGCGCATCTCATCGTCCGCCCAGCGTTGGACGGCCTCCCAGATAGCGGGGTCTATACGGAGTGGATACTGCTTGCGTGCCATGACGTGCCTTCTTGTCGAATGTGCAATTTTGCACCCGTCCCCAAATTACTCATTGGTGTTGGGGTTAGTACAGCGAGCCTGCGTTGAGCACCGGGTGCGCCTCGGATTCACCGCAGAGCACCACCATGAGGTTGCTGGCCATCTGCGCCTTGCGCTCGTCGTCGAGCTCGATGGTGCCGCCGGCAGCCATCTCCTTCACGGCCATGTCGACCATGGAGACCGCGCCCTCGACGATCTTCTTGCGTGCGGCGATGACGGCCTCCGCCTGCTGGCGGCGCAGCATCGCCTGGGCGATCTCGGGGGAGTAGGCAAGATGGGTGAGGCGGGCGTCGTCGACCTCCACGCCGGCGGGTGCCAGGCGCATCGCGAGCTCGCGGCGCAGGGCTTCGGAGACCTCTTCCACATTGGCGCGCAGCGTGATGGCGCCGGCGGCATCGGACTCGTCCTCCAGGTGGTCGTAGGCGTACACGCTCGCCACGTGGCGCAGCGCCGTCTCGGCCTGCATGGCGACATAGCTCTGGTAGTCGTCGACGTCGAAGAGCGCCTTGGCGGTATCGGCGACGTGCCACACCACGACGGTTGCGATCTCGATGGGGTTGCCCATTTTGTCGTTGACCTTCAGGCGCTCGCCATTCAGGGTGCGCACGCGGGTGGAGATAGTGGTGGGGTTGCCCTTGGCGGCCTTCTGCGCCGCGGCCTTGGCGGCCTTGGAATCGCTCATCTCGAGCTCGATCATCTCGCCGATCCCGGCCGATCCGCCCATGCTCTTGCTAAAGAACGGGTTGGCCCAGAAGAAGCCCTCGTCGCGGACGGTGCCCACGTACTTGCCGAACAGGATGCACACGCGCGCCTGGCCGGGCTGCAGCGAGAAGAATCCGTTGAGTGGGATGAACCACAGGCAAAACGCGAGGATGCTGAGGCCGAGACCCCATCCGTAGACTGCGGGCGCGTCGACGCCGTCGGGCGTGCTCGCGAGCCCGATGGTGCTCCAGATAAAGAGGCCGATGATGACGATGAGCGCCACCGCCACGGCGACGAGCATGCCGTAGCCCGACTTGGCCTTGAGTTGCTTTTCCACGCTCATTGTGAGTTCCTTTCACGACTGCGCCGGCGTTTGCGTGACGTCCCCGGCGCCGCGCTCCAGATTGCGATGGGGAGGAGGCGAGTCCCCGAGCAGTCCGTGCGACTGCTGATTGCATTGTGATATCACATTGAGACCAAGTCAAGGAGAATCGGATGCCGTCTCTCATGGCATAAGTGGTTCGGGGCGCCCGGCATCTACGCTCCGTAGAGGTCTTCCTGTTGCATCTTGGCTCGCAAGTCCCTATAATAGCCCCACTCACGGCTGAAGGTTTACCTCGAGATTTGGAAAGGGGAGCTGCACCATGCTTGCTTCCATGAGGATTTGGCTCTAGCCACGGTCGCGTGAGCGACCGGTACTTCGCTGCATACCACCGATCGCATCAAAGGATTATTCCATGACACAACCGAATCCCTGCGCTTCTTGGAAGCGCTCGCTCGCCATCGTCTGGATCGGCGAGTTCTTCTCCGTGCTCACGAGCTCCATTCTGCAGATGGGTCTCATCTGGCACGTCACCCTCACCACCGGCTCCGCGAGCGCCCTGTCGTTCGTGAGCCTGGCGGCCTTCTTGCCCATGGCGCTCCTCGGCGCCTTCGCGGGCACCATCGTGGACCGCACGTCCATCAAGCGTCTCATGATCGGCGCCGATCTCTTCATCGCGGCCGTGAGCCTCACGCTTGTCTTCGGCTCGCTTCGGGGCGACCTCTCTGTCGCCGTTGTGGCGGCGGTGCTGTTCGTCCGTGCGCTGGGCAGCACGCTCCATACGCCCGCCTTCAACGCGCTCACACCGCTCATCGCCCCGCCCGAGGTGCTCGGCAAGCTGGCGGGCATGCTGCAGTTCATGCAGTCGGGTAGCTATATCATCGGCAACGCCATCGCCGCGGTGGTTTACCCGGCGTTTGGTCTGACCTTCATGATCGCGCTCGATGTCGCCGGCGCGGTGCTCGCGAGCATCGCGGTGGCGACCTCCGGCATCAAGACGCCGGCGCCCGAGCGCCATACGCCCGAGGAGAACGCCGAGGCGTCGCACCGCGCGGTGCGGGCCTTCCTATTGGAGACGGCCAACGGGTACCGCGAGCTCAAACGCCATCACGGTCTGTTCGCCATGCTCTGGATAGGCTTCGCCTTCTCGGTCTTGTTCTCGCCCATATCCGCGCTGTTCCCGCTCATGGTGTTCGACCATTTTGGGGGCACCACTACGCAGTCGGCTATCGCGGAGATCGCGTTCTCGGTCGGCATGATCGCGGCGAGCGGCTGGATCGGGGCGACGGGTGGCCTTAAGAACCGCGCGCTTTCGTGCACGCTGGCCATCGGCCTCTTCGGAGCGGGCACGCTCGCGGGCGGCCTCGTGCCCCCTTCCGCGCTCGTTGTGTTTCTGGGGCTTACGTTCGCGATGGGGGTCTCGAGTCCGCTGTACAGCGCGCCGCAGATGGCGCTCATGCAGGAGCGCGTCGATCCCGAGTGCATGGGCCGCGTCTTCGGTCTGTACGGAGCGGTCTGCAGCTGGGCTATGCCCGTGGGGCTCGTCGCATCGACCTTGTTCGCGGACGCCATCGGCGTAAGCGCGTGCTTCGTGCTCATCGGTGCTGCAATGGTGATCCTAGCAGGCATCACCTGGGCGATCCCGAGCATCCGCAAGATTGGGTAGCGCTCTGGCGGAGTGCGTTTCGTTTCGGACGGCTCGTAGGGTCGCTGCGACGTGAAGGGTGGTCGACGGTGCGCCTGCGAGGGCGCCGTCGACCACCCTTTTGTTTAATTCGTCTGGCCCGGCGCCGATCATCATCTGTTCGCCGGGCGATTGCGATGCCGCCGCTTGCCGATACGCGGCTCCTTACGTTGTGCGCATCCCATCGTTCTGGCAGCGTTTCCTGCAGTTAATCTCCAGAGCCCGAGGCGGTGGCCCCTATGAGTAATCTGCTCGAATCCATTCTGCGCGTCGGTATGACCGTGTTCATCGTCGGCCCGCTCACTGCATGGGTCGCCCGCCGCGGCGCGCGCGAGCGCAGCGAGGCAACGGACAGCCTCGATTGCTTCTCGGTGCGCATGCCCGCAGCCATCCGCACGATCATCGCCTGCTGCGCCGTCGCGTTCGAACTGCTCATGCTGGGTGTCTACGTCTGGCAGGGCGTCTCGCTGGGCGAGTGGGACCACGAACTTGTGTGGTTCGGTCATGCCATGGCGCTCGCGGGTATGGCTATCTGGGCCTTGCTGAGCATCCCGCGTATCGACGTGGACGGTGGGCGCATTCTCTCGCGTAACGCCTTCGGCATCCGCAAGGAGACGACGTTTGGCAACATCACCCGTGCAACGCTTCACGCGCAGATGATGAGGATCGACCTGTTCGAGGGCGACCGGAAGTTCTGCTCGATAAGCCTCGAGGGGGTGTGCTCGCTCAACCTCCTCGCCCGTCTGGAGGAAGAGGGCATCGAAGTCTCGGACGCCATCGACGGTCCCATGACCAAGGCGGGCCTGTGTTGGTCTGCCATCAAGCCGTTGACGATTGTTTTCAACGGCATGGCCCTCGTCTTCTCGCTCGTCCTCGCCTTCATGGCGGTCTTCACCGACGAGGGTGCGCGCCTGCTCGTGCTCATCCCGTTCCTGTTCCTACTCATCGGCGTCGCGCTTCCCCTGGTCATGCTCAGCATGCCGGCCCGCGGCATCCTCGAGATTGGCAGGCAGGAGCGCGAACTCGGTTTCTCCTTCTCCGAGGAGATAGCAAGCCGAGGTGCCACGGGCACTTCGCTTGTCGACGACGATTGGTTCATCGAGATAAGCAACGCCCGCGTCGTGGCGTTTCGCCGCGATTACCTCAAGAAGATCACGGCGCACGAGAACAGCGAGAGCGGCGACCGCTGCACGGTGACCACGAGGGGTGGTCGCAAAATCAAAGTGTATGCAGCGGGCAGCACGCTCGAGGACCTGCGCACGTGGTTCAAACAGGGCGCCAAGGCAAGTTGCGCCGCCAAGATTTCGGCTGCTGTCGATGCAGCGATTCTGGGCCACGATATGGCCATGCAGTGCCGTGGTTTCCGTGCCGGCGAGGGTCTGATCCAGGATACGGTGGAGGAGACGATTGCCAGCATGGGCTATGTGGGCCGTGTAGGCATGAAGGACACCGACGTCGAGATCCTCAACATCATGATCGGCAAAACCGTCGTCGACTGCTAGGGGCTCTGGGGCGCTCCATCTTGCTGTTGAAACCATCGTGCTTGTGGCTGTAAGGCACCTGTCTGCATAGCGGACAGGTGCATTTCTTTACCGGTGAACGGTTGGCATTTGACGGTAAACGGTAGTTGGAGTCAGGAATAGTCATTCAGTTTCACTCATTGTCAAAATGTTGCATTAACTAAAAGTGCAGGTAAAAGCTGGTATATTACCCAATTACTATGAAAAGCTATGAATATGCATGAAAAAACGTGATTGCGAATGAGAATTACTTGCAATAGACTGTTGTTACGGAAGAGGCGCCTGCCCAAACGCGCGCAACGGTCGGGGCTTTCCGTTTGAACGTTTCCTTGCAGGAAAGGCAGCTCAGCGATGAAATTCGCAACCCGCATCAACTCCTACTACCGAACCGGTGAGAAGAACATCGACCGCGTCTTCGACCAGTTCCAGCACGTCGGCCTCACCCATGTGGACCTTAATTACCCTGAGCACGTGGTGGGCATCCCCGCCGAGGAGATGAAGGACAAGCTCGACGCGCATGCCCTCAAGCTCAACGGCACTGCTCTTCGCTTTCGCAGCGACTTTATCAATGGCGACCTGGGCAATCAGGATCCTACGCTCGCTGGGGAGGCACTTAAGCTCTGCTATGAGGCCTGTGATTACTGTCGCACCTGCGGCGGCGATACCGTGACGATCTGGCTCGGTCATGATGGCTTTGACTACAGTTTCCAGATCGACTACACCCGCGTGTTTGACAACCTCGTTAAGGCGTTCCAGGCGGTTTGCGACTATGCGCCCGACCTGCATATCTCCATCGAGTACAAGCCCTATGAGGAGCGCAGCTACGCCTATATCGATACGATGGGCCTCACCGGCATGATCCTCAACGCGGTGGACCGCGAGAATCTTGGCGTTACGCTCGATTACTGTCACATGCTCATGAAGCACGAGAACCCCGCGATGGCTACCGATATCTTCGGTCGTGCCGGCAAGCTCTACGGCATTCACCTCAACGATGGCTACGGCGTGATGGACGACGGACTCATGATCGGCATGGCTACGCCTGTCAAGACGCTCGAAATGCTCTTCTATCTCAAGAAATACGCCTTTGACCACGCTATCTACTTCGATACGTTCCCAATTATCGAGGATGCGGAAGGGGAGTGCGCTCATAACCTCGCTATGATGAAGCTTATGAATGACTCCTTGGAAAGTGTGGGCCAGGAAAAGATACAGTCCGTGATTGATGCAAACGATGCACTTGCAGCGGCCGCGCTCGTGCGCGAGCTCTTCTGCGCTATGGGGAGGTAATCATTCTATGAAACGTGATTGGGAAGCTACTGCCGAGGGCATTCTTGCCGCCGTGGGCGGCCCCGAGAACATCTCGGGCATGACGCACTGCGCCACTCGTCTTCGCCTGAACCTACGTGACGATTCCAAGTGTGACGACGCGGCCGTCAAGGAGGTCGACGGCGTGGTCAACACCGTCAACTCAGCCGGCCAGTACCAAGTGCTGATTGGCACCGAGGTACCCAAGCTCTATGAGAAGTTCGAGCCGCTTGTCAAGGGCTCGGACGCCGAGGTCTCCACGAGCGCCTCCTCCGATGAGGGCATCGTCTCCAGGATCTTCTCCGCCATCTCGGGCGTCTTTGCTCCGCTGCTGCCCGCCATGGCCGGCTCCGGTATCCTCCGCGGCCTGCTGATCCTTGCGGTTCAGCTCGGCCTTATCACCGAGGGTACGGGCACCTACACCATTCTTTACACCCTCTCGATGAGCGTGTTCTACTTCCTGCCGGTGCTTCTGGGCTTCTCCTCGGGCAAACGCTTCGGTGCGAGCCCGTATCTGTCGGCCCTGATCTGCGCCTGTCTGCTCTATCCCGACTTTATCGGCTTGATGGGCGACGCGGGCAACGGCGCCATGAGCGAGTTCTTCGGCATCCCCGTGGTGCTTATGAGCTACAACTCCACCGTTATCCCGGCCATCATCGCCATCTGGGTTTACTCGTTCCTCTATAAGTTCCTGGATGAGCATGTGCCCGAGACCCTTAAGCTCGTCGTGCTTCCCGCGGTCTCGCTGATTATCATGGTTCCCGCCACCATGCTCGTGATCGGCCCCTTGGGCGTCTATGCCGGCGAGGGCATCGCCTTCGTGGTCAACTGGCTCATCGCCCGCTCCAACGTGCTTGCTGGCATCCTGGTGGGCGGCGGCTGGTCCGTGCTCGTCTCGATGGGTATTCACTGGGCCGTCAACCCCATCATGATTAACAATATCGCCTCCAACGGCTTCGACTACATTTGCCCGGCCACCTTTGCCTGCAACTTTGCCGTCATCGGTTGTGCCCTCGGCGTCTTCCTCAAGGCCCGTGATCAGAAGCTCAAGAGCTTTGCCATGACCGGTGCCGTGACCATCTGCCTCTCTGCCATCATCGAGCCCACGCTCTTCGGCATGCTTGTCAAGAACAAGAAGCTCTTCCTGGCTCAGATCATCGGCGGTGCCTGCGGCGGCGCGTTCCTCGGCCTTTTCAAGGTCGTCACCACGGCCTTTGTCTTTGGCTCCGTCACTACGTTCCCGGCCTTCGTCTCCTCCGATCCGATAAACTTCGCTTTCGCCATGATCGGCATGGTTATCTCGGCTGTTGTCGCCGGCGTACTCGGCTACATCTTCACCGACAAGGACGATCAGCTCGCCTAGTCTTGCTTTGGGGGTACGAGTCATGAGCCCAAGGCTAAGACCGACTTCCATCTAATAAGGGGTCGCTGCTTATATCGCAGCGGCCCTTTTTGCTTTTGATTGGCTTGATTAGGTTAAACTTTGAAAATAGATGAAAAGGAAGGAACGCCGATGATTCCGTATGAGCGCCATGAACTGATTCTTAATAAGCTAAAGGAGGCTGACCTGCTCAAGATAGATGAGCTCGCGGCCTTTATGCCCGATGTGTCGATGTCTACGCTGCGCCGCGACCTCAAGGAGCTCGAGAAGCGGGGGAGCATCGAGTATCTGACCGGCGGTGCGGTCAAACTGCATTCTGCGGCTCGCGAGGTGAGTGTCTTTGAAAAGGGCGCGCAGCGGAGTAGTGAGAAGGACCTGATCGCGCGTCGTGCGGCAGCGGAGGTCGAGGACGGTGAGACGGTCTATGTCGACTCCGGTACCACCGCGACGGCGCTCCTGAGCCTGCTCGTCGACAAGCCGGTGACTATCTACACCACCAACGGCTATGCATGTCGGTTTACGGGCGAGCTTGCTGCTAAGGTGGTGGTAATTGGCGGCGACTTCAACCCCGTTACTTGCTCGCTCACCGGTCCTATGGTTGAGAGCGCGCTGCGCGAGCTGTACTTTGACCGGGCGTTTATAGGTGTCAACGCGGTGGACGAGGACCGCGGCATCATGACGCCAGGTTATCCCGAGGCTATCAAAAAGCGTATCGTGATGCAGAATTCCCAAGCGAGTTACGTACTCGCCGATAGCTCCAAGTTCCACGTGTTTTCAAATGTAAAGGTGTGCGACCTGGAGGGCTTTACTGTTATTTCCGACAAGCGCGACGCCAAAATCGGCGAACGCGTCAAAATGATCACGGCCTAGGACACTGGGGCATCGCATCTTGCCCTCAAGCCGTTGCCCACGTAACGAAGCGTGGGGCAAACGTGCGCCCCATTCCTGATTTGGGGACTAGCTTAGTTCGTCGGCTATTTGGTGCTCGTAGAAGGCTTCTGCTACGGCGTTAAAGTCGCGGGCGAAGTCTTCCATGGTTCCACGCCAGGTGGCGCGGCCGGGCTTTCCTTGGCCCACATAGGCGGTTTGAATGCCGCAGTCGGGGCTGGGGAAATCGCGCTTGGGGTCGTTGCCCACCATGAGGACCTCATGTGGCTCGAGCCCCATGACCTGCAGCTGCTCTAGATAATATGTGGCATCGGGCTTGCAGCGCGTGGCGTTGCCCATGTGCGTTACGAGTTCGAAGGGCGCGTCTGTCAGCTCGCCCCAGCCCATGCGGCATTCGATGGCCCCCTGCGGAAAGCTGGGGTTGGTGAAGAGCGCGCAGCGCAGTCCTGCATCCTGTACGGCCTGGAGCGCGGCATGTGCGCCCGGCATGGCTTTTGCGTTGATCATGTCATCGTTCTTGTACGGCAGAACTTCGTGATCGTAGTAGGTAAACGCCTCGTAGATAAGTGGGTCCGAGAGGCAAATGCCGCACCGGCGCTCGACCTCGGTCTGGTAAAACTCAAGATTGGTGCGATTGTCCGTGCTGCTGCGGCGATTGGCGTTGAGGTCGACCAGGATGGTGCCGAGGCGCGTCATCGTGCCCCCGCGGCTGCGACGTCCGATATCCGCGAGCATCGACGAGACATCCTTAAAATAACGAAGGATGAACGCATTGAGGTTGATGCTAAGAAGCGTCTCGTCCATATCGAAAACGACTGCTTTGAGCACGCGGGCACCTTTCTCGAAAAATCGTTCCAGAATCGTATGTCTGGGATACTTTACCCCAAAGCAGTGTGCCTAGCTGCTCATCGTCAACTTGTGGAGACAGTCGTTCACAAGATTGCGAAAAAGTCTCCATACGAGTAAAAAATCGCAGTTCACGCTTGAAATCGAAGCGATTTCCCCGTAATCTATACGGACGTGATTGCATAAGCGTCACATCAGTATCTGTCGGCTCCCGAGTGTTCCTAAACGTTGTGTGCTTGTCGCACCCTTCTGTAGGTCCTAGCAATCGGGGCCCCGTAGTTCGAAAGGGGTCCACCTTTGAGTGAGATTCAGAACTCGTCCATTTTCTCTCTTGACGATGTCAACGAGGAGGAGATGAACAACCTCATCGACGGTACGATTACCGACTTTGATGAGGGCGATCTCGTTAACGGCACTGTCGTTAAGATCGAGCATGACGAGGTGCTCGTTGACATCGGATTCAAGTCCGAGGGCGTTATCCCGGTCCGCGAGCTGTCCATCCGCAAGGACGCTAACCCTGCAGACATCGTTGCACTCGGTGATCCCATCGAGGCCCTGGTTCTCCAGAAGGAGGACAAGGACGGTCGTCTGGTCCTGTCCAAGAAGCGTGCCGAGTACGAGCGTGCTTGGAACCGCATCGAGGAGAAGTTCAACTCCGGCGAGAACGTCGAGGGCGAGGTTATCGAGGTTGTCAAGGGCGGCCTGATCCTCGACATCGGCCTGCGCGGCTTCCTGCCCGCTTCCCTCGTCGACCTCCGTCGCGTCAAGGACCTCACCTCTTACATGGGCACCCGCATCGAGGCCCGCGTCATCGAGATGGACCGCAACCGCAACAACGTCGTCCTCTCCCGTCGCGTCGTGCTCGAGGAGTCCCGTAAGGCCGAGCGCTCCGAGATCCTGTCCAAGCTCAAGTCTGGCATGCGTCTCCAGGGCACCGTTTCCTCCATCGTCGACTTCGGCGCCTTCGTCGACCTCGGCGGTATCGACGGCCTCATCCACATCTCCGAGCTCTCCTGGAACCACGTCAACCATCCTTCCGAGGTTGTCAAGGTCGGCCAGGAGGTCGAGGTCGAGGTTCTCGACGTCGATCTCAACCGCGAGCGCATCTCCCTGGGTCTCAAGCAGACCACCGAGGATCCGTGGCGCGCACTGGTCAAGAAGTACCCCGTCGGCGCTATCGTCGAGGGCACGGTGACCAAGCTTGTCCCGTTTGGCGCTTTCGTCGACCTGGGCGAGGGCATCGAGGGCCTGGTGCACATCTCCGAGATGGCCAACAAGCACGTCGATCAGCCTTCTCAGGTCACCCACGTGGGCGACAAGGTTCAGGTCAAGGTCATGGAGATCGACCTCGACCGTCGTCGTATCTCCCTGTCCATGAAGTCCGCTGCTGAGACTCTGGGCGTCGAGATCGAGGTTACCCCGCTGCCTTCCGAGAAGAAGGACGAGGAGACCGACGCCGAGTAAATCGGTTTGACGATCACTTGTTTTAAGGGATCCGTCCGTAATGGATGGGTCCCTTTTTGCATTTACTGCCGAGATGTTCGGTAGTGCCTGCGCGTAACGCTGCTTGGGCTATTCGCTTGCTATTGAGTTGTCGGTGCATGAAAAAACGCCGACATCCCGCCTCGGGGAGGAGGCGGGAACGCACCGAGTAGACGGAGGGGTGCGGAGCGCGGTCGCGTCTCGACTGACAACGTTGCCCATCGGCGTTCCTATTGTACTGCATGACATGGTTCTTGGTTTATCGTGTCGAGCGCTTGTGTTGTGCCGCTGCCTATGCTGACGGTGTGCTACACTCTTGCACTGCTGAGTGGGCCAGACGGTCGCGCGATGTGCTGCTTGCAGCACGCGTGAGGAAAGTCCGGGCTCCAGAGGGCGGGATGCCGGCTAACGGCCGGGCGGAGTGATCCGACGGAAAGCGCCGCAGAAAAGAAGACTCCCACCTGCGCCGCAAGGCGTAAAGGGAAAAGCTGAAACGGTGGTGTAAGAGACCACCAGCGTCGTGGCAACACGGCGGCTTGGCAAGCCCCATCCGGAGCAAGCGCGAATAGGAACGCTATGGGCCGGCCCGGTCCGCGTTCGGGTAGCGTGCGTGGAGCTGCACGGTAACGTGCAGGCAAGATAAATGACCGTTCACGACAGAACCCGGCTTATAGGCCCACTCGGCACTTTGTTGACGCTGCGAACCCGTCAGCGCGGCAATCTGCCTTTCAAGCCTTCGGGCATGACCATAAGGTCAATGCCCTCGTCTTTCAAGGCACCTTGCTCGCGCTGACGGGTTCTCGCTTTCGTTGACGGAATCATCGGCGTTGTCATTCTTTTTACTAGGGTTATCGTATTATTGAGGCTGTTTGTTGCTTTGCTTGTTGTTGAGGGGCTTTGTTGGACAGCTATTTTACTCTGCAATCGAATATTGAGGTTTCGGGCGAGTTTGTGGACCGCAAGAGCCGGTTTATTGCCCAGCTGGTCCATATTGAGTCCGAGGACGAGGCGAATGCCTTTATCGAGATGGTTCGCAAGCGTCATTACGACGCTCGACACAATGTTCCCGCGTGGATTTTGGTCGATGGACGCGAGCGCCAGAGCGATGATGGTGAGCCGAGCCGCACGAGCGGTATGCCGACACTCGAGGTGTTGCGCGGTGCGGAGCTCAAAAATGTTTGCTGCGTAGTGACACGCTATTTTGGTGGTACGTTGTTGGGGCCCGGTGGCTTGGTACGCGCCTATACCGCGGCGACGCAGGCGGCGGTGGCCGCGGCTCAGGAGGCCGGGCAGATCGTCGAGATGACGAGTGTCGTGCCTGTTGACGTGCATGTGGCCTATCCGCAGTATGAGCAGGTGCTTCGCTTGGCCCAGGATTCCGGTGCCAAGGTTTCGGATACCGAGTACGCGGATGCTGTGACACTTCATTTGGTGTTTAAGGCGGGGGAGCAGGAGCCGTTTTGCGTTAAGATGCGCGAGCTTATGGCGGGGCGCGAGGAGATTGAGGTCAGCGCTCCCGAGTTTGCTGAGTTCTAACGACGACGGCCGGCGTGCATTTGGATGAATCCCAAGCGCGCCGGCTGTCGTTTTATGTTGCTGCCGTTTACTCGGCGAGCTGCTTTAGCACATCGCAGGCGATCTCGACGGCATCGTCGATGCAGCCGGGGCAGCTGCGGAGCGGACCCTTGTCCGATCCGATGCCCTTGAGCGTGCCGCAGACGGTCGTCGTGTTCTTCTCGCCAAAACGCTTGGCGATTTCGCGCGACAGCTTGTAGGTATGGCCCTTGGTCTTGGGGTTTTCCATGCCATCGCTCATTACAAAGCCCATGATGGCCACGGCACCCGAGATGGCGCCGCAGGTTTCGGTCATGCCGCCCATGCCGGCGCCAAAGCCCTCGGTGAGGGTAAAGGCGACCTGGGGGTCGAGCCCGACGGCGGGCGCGAGCGTGCAGGCGACGGCCTGCGCGCAGTTAAAGCCGCGGGCGTGGTACTCGGCAGCCTGAGCCTGACAGGCGGTGATGTCGAGCTGGGCTGTATCGATTTGCTTCATCGGTGTCTCCTTGATTACGGTGTACCCGCCTATGGTACCCTTGCTGGCGCATTCGCTTATCGAGACCGCAGTGCATATCTCATTGTTTTTCGCCATCGAACACTTTCTTAAGATTTGGGACAAATAAACCTGATTAATTTGTCCCATAACCTATCGGCGGGATGGGTTGAGAGGGGTGCGGGGTAGCGGTATCGTGAACCGAATAAAAACAAAACCCAAGTAAGGGAGTTGGATATGAGCGAGCAGACCATCGGAACTACATGTGTTCAGGGCGGCTATCACCCGGGAGATGCCGAGCCGCGCCAGGTGCCCATCTACCAGTCCACCACGTGGAAATACGACACGTCCGAGCACATGGGCAAGCTGTTTGACCTGGAGGAGTCGGGCTACTTCTACAGCCGTCTGCAGAATCCCACGTGCGATCTGGTTGCCGCCAAGATCTGCGAGATGGAGGGCGGCACCGCTGCGATGCTCACGAGTTCGGGCATGGCCGCGAACTTCCTCGCGATCTTTAACGTGGCCGGTGCCGGTGATCACGTGGTCGCGAGCTCTGCTATCTACGGCGGTACGTATAACCTGCTCGCCCACACCATGGGCCGCATGGGCGTGGCTTGCACGTTTGTCGCCCCCGACTGCACCGATGAGGAGCTGGAGGCAGCCTTTGAGCCCAATACCAAGCTCGTCTTTGGCGAGACGATTGCCAACCCCGCCCTTGCCGTGCTCGATATTGAGCGCTTTGCCAAGGCCGCGCATGACCACGGCGTGCCGCTGATGGTCGACAACACCTTCCCGACGCCCGTGATGTGCCGTCCCTTTGAGTGGGGCGCCGACATCGTCACGCACTCTACCACCAAGTACATGGATGGGCATGCGGCCTACCTGGGTGGCGTGATCGTCGACCACGGCCAGTTTGACTGGATGGCCCATGCAGACAAGTTCCCGGGTCTCACCACGCCCGACGAGAGCTATCACGGCGTGACCTATGCCGAGAAGTTCGGTCGCGAGGGTGCCTTCATTACCAAGGCAACCGCTCAGCTCATGCGCGACCTCGGCCCCATGCAGAACCCGCAGGCGGCGTTTTTCCTGAATAGCTCGCTCGAGAGCCTGCATGTGCGTATGCCGCGTCATTGTGAGAACGGCCTGGCCGTTGCTAAGTTCCTGCAGAGCCATCCCAAGGTGCGCTTTGTGAGCTATCCGGGCCTGGAGGGCGATAAGTACTATGACCTGGCTCAGAAGTACATGCCCAACGGTACCTGCGGCGTCGTGAGCTTTGGCTTTAACGGTGGTCGCGCGGCGGCCGAGACCTTTATGAAGAGCCTTAAACTCGCCCAGATCGCCACGCATGTGGCCGATGCTCGCACCTGCTGCCTGCATCCCGCTAACGCCACGCACCGTCAGATGAACGATGAGGAGCTCATCGCCTGCGGCATCTCCGCCGACATGGTGCGCCTGTCGTGCGGCCTCGAGGACACGGCCGATCTGATTGCCGACCTTGAGCAGGCGCTCGAGCAGTGCTAGGCTAGCTTCTCGTATGAAGCGACGGAGCCTCTTGGGGTTCCGGTGACATATAGTTCCGATTCCGTAGGCGGGACCCCAATCGCGGCTGTTTGCAGGCGATTGGGGCCCCGTTTTTGTGTTGCGCCACTCGAAAGGATGGATATGGAGAAAACCGCAGAGCAGCTGCGCCGCGAGCACATTGCCCTAGAGGGCGACACCCATGGCAAGAACAAATGGGCGATTCTGTTTACCGTGCTCATCATGACGTTTATGGCGTGTCTGGATTCGACCGTCGTGACCGTGGCACTGCCCGTGATGCAAAAGGAGCTGGGCGTGGGCCTCGACCGCATCCAGCTGGTGAGCTCGGTGTATCTGCTTGCGACATGCGTGGCTATGCTGCCGTTTGGCCGTCTGGGCGACGTGCGCGGCAAGGTGGGCGTATTCCAGTTGGGCGTCATCGTCTTTACGGTCGGCTCGCTGCTGTGCGGCCTTTCGGCCTCGCTCGAGGTTCTTATTCTGGCTCGCATTGTCCAGGGCGTCGGTTGCGCGGCGGCCATGGCCAACAACATGGGCATTATTACCGAGTCCTTTCCGGCGCGCGAGCGCGGCCGCGCCATGGGCATTCTCGCGACCTTCGTGGCCCTCGGCATGATGTGTGGCCCCGTGCTGGGCGGCATGCTGGCGGCAAGCTTTCCCTGGGAGAGTATCTTCCTCATCAACCTGCCCATTGGCGTCATCTCATTTATCGTGGGGCTCTATACGCTGCCGCATGTTAAGCCGGAGGCTGGTGAGCGCCCCATGTCCCTGATCGAGGCCGCTCGTCGCTGCTTTGCAAATTCGGCCTTCACCATCAACCTCGCCTGCATGCTCATCGTGTTCGTTGGTATTGGCGCATCTGAGTTTGTGCTGCCGTTCTATTTCCAGGATGCCCATGGCTTTAGCTCCGATATTTCCGGACTGCTCTTTTTGGCGCTGCCGATGGTGAATGCCTTTATCGGCCCGCTTTCGGGTACGGTTTCGGACCGTGTTGGCTGCGAGGGCCCTACGGCGGTTGGCCTGGGCGTGTACGTGTGCGGACTATTTGCGGTAAGCACGCTCGACGAGCACTCTTCCATCCCTGTGATCGTGTGTTGCGTCGCGTTTATGTCGTGTGGCACGTCGATTTTCCAAAGTCCCAATAACTCGCTGTATATGGGCTCGGCTCCGCGCGAAGCGCTCGGCTTTGCGGGCAGCCTGGGTAGCCTTGCGCGCTATGCGGGTATGGCAGTGGGCATTACGGCGGCATCGCATATCCTCTATGGGCAGATGAGCGTGGCGATGGGCGAGGCCGTGACCAGTATTGTTGCAGGTCGTCCGGATGTGTTCCTGTTTGGTTTTCGCTCGGTATTCTACGTGCTCATGGCTGTGGCGGCAGCGGGCTTTGCACTCGCCATGGTGCGTTTGGTGAGGATGCGCGCCCGCCATTAGTGTGTTGAGAGGCTGTCTGCCACGATTCGCGCCGTCCCAAAAAGACTGGTTTGTGGTGCGATGCGGCTTGTGGGGCGGTCGGGGGTCGGTCCGTGGTAGACTATCGAACAACGTTTATTAATCGCGCGGCATCCTTGCCGCGAGAAGGGGTTGCGCCATGCAGGAGCTTGAGGATCGTATTCGCCATGACGGCATCGTAAAGGCCGGTAACGTCCTTAAGGTTGATGCCTTCCTCAACCACCAGTGCGACGTTGAGCTGTTCGACCACATGGGCGCCGAGTGGGCCCGTCTGTTCGAGGGCGTCGAGATCAACAAGATCCTGACGATTGAGGCTTCGGGCATTGGCATGGCCTGCATCGCGGCTCAGCATTTTGGCGGTGTGCCGGTGGTCTTTGCCAAGAAGGCGCAGTCCATCAACCTCGACGGCGAGCAGTATGCCACGACCATCTACTCCTTTACCAAGCAAAAGGAGTACCCGGTCATCGTTGGTAAGCGTTTCCTGTCCGAGGGCGACAAGGTCCTGATCATCGACGACTTCTTGGCTAACGGCTGCGCGCTCGAGGGTCTTATCAAGATCTGCGAGGCCGCGGGTGCCGAGGTTGCCGGCATCGGCATTGCCGTGGAGAAGGGCTTCCAGGGCGGTGGCGATAAGCTCCGCGAGCGTGGCTTCCGCGTTGAGAGCCTGGCCCGTATCGCCGATATGGACTGCGAGACCGGCGAGATCACCTTCGCCTAAGCGCGCAACACAAGCGATTGGTATGCGATGTGACAAAGGGACTGTCCCTTTGTCACATTTTTTGTATGAGGGGAGGTGCTGATATGGACGAGAACAAGATGGGATGGCGCGAGTATGCGCGCTATGCCGAGATGTCGGTCGAGGAGTTGGCACGCGACTGCGAGGTTCAGGTGTTTCGTGCGACGGGCCCGGGTGGCCAGGGTGTGAACACGACAGACTCTGCGGTGCGTATGAAACATATCCCTTCGGGAATTACCGTGACGGCGCGCGAGAGCCGCAGTCAGTTCCAAAACCGTAGTAGCTGCCTGCGTAAGCTGCGCGCTGAGCTTGAGCGTCGCGGGCGTCCACCGCGCCGACGCGTAAAGACCAAGGTGCCCCAGCGCTCTCGCCAGCGCAGGCTCAACGACAAACACTTCAACGCCATTAAAAAGGCCAACCGTCGCAAACCGGGCAGCGACGAATAGCCTCCTCATAAGTTGCGGTGAAATAGGGACTGTTTTGCGGCTTTAGCTGCATAAACAGTCCCTATTTCACCGCAACTTAGGGATGGCTAGTGGGTGGGGTGCCAGACGAGGAGGGCGCCGCTGAGGATGTCGACCTCGATGCGCGAGGCGACAACGGGCTCGCCGTCGGCTTGGATGGGGTAGTCGGGCTCCTCAAAAGTTAGCTCGGCATGGCGGCAGTGGCGCATACGAACCGGTGGCAACTTGGTATGGTGGCCGTCCTTGGCCGAAAGAAACATGGGCAGGGCAACCGCGCGAGGGACAGGGCCGCATGCGTAGCAGACGTCGAGCATGCCGTCGCAGGGGTCGGCATCTGGGCAGATACGATAGCCCGAGCCATACGTGGGACCCAGCTGAATCGCCATGATAATCGCCCTCATGCGCTCGGCGGGCGCGCCGTCAAAGCTGGCTGTCATGGGGTAGTTGCGATAGCGCAGGCCAAACTGCTCAAGTCCCGAGAGGGTGTAGAGCGGAGCGCCCGTCAAGCCGGTCTTTTTGCGCAGTTCGGTGGTGCCAAGGCCGATGGCGGCATCAATACCGACGGAGAGCGTCTGGTCGTAATACTCGACGATCGCCTCGCCGCTGCCGTATGCGGGGTTCCATGAGCGAATCCGCCCGATGTCCTGACGCTGCAGCTCACAGGTGAGCAACGCGCCAAAATCCTTGCCGGAGAAATCTTCGATGCCGAGCGTCTGGGCAAAATCGTTGCCAGAGCCCACGGGCAGGACGGCAAGAGCGGGGCGGACGTCCTCCTTTTGCGTCATAAGCCCGTTGACGACCTCGTGGATCACGCCGTCGCCGCCAAGGGCGATAACGGTTCGATAACCCTGGGCTCGCGCGGCAAGCTCCTTGGCGTGCCCCGTGCGTTCGGTCAGCACCAAGTCAAACTGGGATGCGCGCGCGGTCATATCCAAAAAGCGCTGCAGGCGCTCGGCAACCTCGCGCGCCGCACCCGACTGGGCGGCTGGGTTGGCGATGATGAGCGTGCGACCAAAATCAGTTGCGTGCATGGGGCGACTCCCGGCGTGTGGCATGACGGTGCGGTCGCGCTCAGGTCGAATTGCCCCCGATTGTGGCTGCACGGCGATTATTACATCTACTCTATCAGGTCGTTGTGGCGCTCGATAGCATCCGCTACTGTGCCGCCCTCATCCACAATAAGCGAACGGCGCTTGGGTGAGATGATGCGCTGGGCGGGGTACACGCCGCGGTGTCCGCCGGTTAGGTAGCTGATAAAGGCCACGATGACAAAGAACCCGGCGGCCGTGCCGTGGAACAGGTCGATGGCCATCATGCAGGTGGTGATGGGCACGTTGAGGCCGGCGCAGAACACGCCGAGCATGCCGAGAGCCGCCAGAAAACTGGGGTCAAGCCCGGTAAGGCAACCGATCCAGCCACCGAGTGCCGCACCGATGCCAAACAGGGGCGTGACCTCGCCGCCTTGGAAGCCCGCGCCCAGGGTAAGCGCTGTGACGACCAACTTGATGGCTGCGTCCGCCAGGGTGGTGTTGCCTGCAAATCCGGCGCCGGAAAGCCACGTGGAAAGGCCGGCGTAGTCCCAGGCGTCGAGGAGGGCATAGGCGGCCAAAACCACGAGTGCGCCTATGAGTGCGCGGACGAGGTAATTGGTGATAAAGCGACCGTACAGGCTTTTGACGGTTCGAACCGACCAGGCAAAGAGGCGTGCCGTCAGGCCGAAGATAATTGCGCTGATAACAACGATGACAACCGTCCGTGGTGTCATGTTGGGAACGCTGGCGATGACATTCGCCTCGTACTCGGTTCCCAAGGCAAGCGACGTAAAGTAGCCGGTAAACGAGGCGACCAGGCAGTAGATGCCCGCGGTGTAGTCGATCTTTCCGATAAAGCACATCTCCATGCCAAAGAAAGCTCCGGCAAGGGGCGAACCGAATACGGCGCCAAAGGCCGACGAGATGCCGGCGAGCATGAGGTCGTGGTGGTCATGCTTTTTGAGGTGGGCGAGGCTCGAGATGTTGCTGGCGATGGTGCCGCCAATCTGCACCGCGGCTCCCTCGCGACCGACCGATCCGCCCGTTAGGTGCGTGAGCGTAGAGCAGACGAAGGTGAGGACGGCCATGCGCATATGGATGAGGCGTGTGCCCAGAGCGGAGTCGATGACCAGGTTGTTGCCTCGTTTGGCAGCAAGGCCGTGGTTTTTGTACACCCATGCGGTGGCAATGCCCACAACGGGAAGCAATGCGTAGACCCACGCGTGGTGCTCGCGATAGTCGGTCGCGATATTCAGCGAGGCCAAAAACGCCCAAGCGGCAACGCCCATGGCGAGCGAGGCGATGACGACGAGCACGAGCAACTTGGCGCTCGCGAGTAGGTTGCGGGCGTTGCGGCGCGTGTCGGCAGCCAAGAGATGCTCGGAGCGGGTGAGCTGTTGCCTGCCTGCCATGATGACGTCATTAAGGGAGAAAAGGCCGCCGTCGTCGAGCGGCTGGGAATGATCCTGCGCCTCGTTTGCGCTTTCGGGTTTGTCGGTAAAAGCCATACGTTCCTCTTTTGGGTTGCAACACGAGCATTATAAAACGCGGTAAACGCGACGAGCCGGTGGGTTGGTTTCCATTCTGTTTCGCGGCTTGCAACCGACAGGTGTATTTGCGGGTACAGGCCGAGTCGCGGTCGTGCGTCGGGGGGATTATACTGAGACAAGCATAAAGAATCGGCGCTCCTGTTGTGCGCCGTGGCATTATGAGGTGCATATGGCTGAGAAACTCATTCCGTTGGAGGACGCACAGGCGATCGTCTTGTCGCACGTGAATCGCACCGAAGTTGTCGAGATTCCCGTGTGGCAGGCCGCCGGTCTTCCCTTGGCAGAGGACGCGGTGGCCGATATCGACATTTCGCCGTTTGCCAACAGCGCTATGGACGGATATGCCGTGCGCTCGGCGGACTTGGCGCAGACATCTGGCGAGGCGCCGGTGACGCTCGACGTTATCGGACACGAGGCCGCGGGCCATGTGTTTGAGGGCACAATTGGCGCGGGCGAGACCGTCCGCATCATGACGGGCGCGCCGGTACCCGAAGGTGCCGATGCCGTGGTGAAATACGAGATCGTCGAGGTGCTTGACGGTGACGGCAACGAGGGCTCGCACGTGAGCTTTTCGGCGCCTGCTAAAGTGGGGGAGAACGTTCGCTCTGCCGCCGAGGAGGCCCATGCCGGCGATGTTGTGATGCACGCCGGCGAGGTTGTGGCCCCGGCCGGCGCTGGCCTGCTGGCAAGCGCCGGTTGCGCGAGCGTGAAGGTCCATGCCGCTCCGCGCGTGGGCATTATCTCGCTGGGCACGGAGCTGGTCGCGCCGGGTGAGCTGCCGGCACGCGGGCAGATTCGCGACTCCAACTCGTCGGCGTTGATGGCCGAGGCACTCGATGCCGGCGCCGACCCGGTGTTCTATGGCATTGCGCCCGATGGTGAGCAGGCGATTGCCGAGCTGGTGCATCGCGCCGTGCAGGAGTGCGATTTTGTCATTACGAGCGGCGGTGCCTCGGCGGGCGATTACGACTACGTGACGGCGCTGGTCAAGCGCGAGGGCGAGGTGCTCTTCGACCGCATTTCGATGCGTCCCGGCAAAGCCATCACGTTTGGCCTGCTTGGGGGCAAGCCGTATTTGGGGCTTTCGGGCAATCCCGCGGCGGCGTATGTGGGCTTTGAGATGCTCGCCCGCCCCGCGATCCGCAAGATGCGCGGCTTTGCCGAGGGTGCGCGTCCCGTGCAGCAGGCGATATTGACGCACGGCGTAAAGAAGCGCCAGGACCGACGCTTCTTCGATCGCGCCACGGTTTTGCGCGACCCCGAGACCGGTGAGCTGTTGGTGACCGAGGCCAAGACGCAGAATTCGGCGCTGCTCGGCACGATGCAGCGGGCCAACTGTCTACTGCGTATTGACGAAGGACCGTGCGAGCTCAAGGCGGGAGATGTCGTGGACGTTGTTCGCGTCGACCTGCCCGAGGGCGCCGTGTTGTAGGAGGAATGCTATGGAGTTGAAGATTTCGATTGTGACGTGCTCGGATACGCGCGATCTTGCCCAGGACGAGGCCGGAGCCGCACTCGAGGAACTTATCGAGGCACAGGGCTGGACGGTCGCCTCACATGTGGTCGTGCGCGATGACGTCAGCGAGATTGGTGATGCCATTGTGGAAGCCGCCGATGAGTGCCACGCCCATGTCGTGCTCACCTGCGGCGGCACGGGGCTTTCGATGCGCGATGTGACGCCCGAGGCGACGCGTGCCGTCTGCGATCGCGACGTGCCGGGTATTGCCGAGGCGATCCGTGCGTACTCGATGACCAAGACGCGCCGCGCCATGCTCTCGCGCGCCGTGTGCATGCAGCGTGGGCATACGCTTGTCATCAACTTTCCGGGATCCACGAAAGCGGCCCGCGAAAGCTGGGAGGCCGTGAGCGATCAACTGGAGCATGCGGCCCAAATGACGGCGGGCGGCGGGCACGCCAAATAATCGCACTACCTGCGGCGGAGCGACTTTACGAGTCGCTCCGCCTTTTTATGCAGCAACAGCGCGGAACGTCCTGAGACTATCGGCAAAAGAAAATTATCAGACGAGAAATCTTTATCACTTACATTATTCGCGTGAAAGTATAATCTGAATGCAGATTATAGCTCGCGGTGGGGTACCCGGGCACAAGGTCCGAAAGGGTTGAATATGTTCGATATGGTTTCTCGCCGCGGATTCGTCTCGCTTTCTGCTGTCGCCGCTGCCGGCCTTGGTCTTGCCGGCTGCTCGGGCAGCAAGACGTCCGAGCCGGCCGGATCCGATGCCGGTTCTGCCAAGGCATCTTCCAAGAAAGCTGTCGAGCTGCAGGTCTTTGCCGCCAACTCGCTCGAGAAGGCTCTGCCCGAGGTCCAAGAGCTCTACACCGACCAGACCGGCACCACGTTTGCAGACACGCAGTTTAAGGCGTCTGGCGACCTTGTCGAGCAGATGCGCGCCGGCGCCACGGTCGACGTGCTCATCACCGCCTCCAAAGGCACCATGGACGACGCCGAGGCCGCCGAGCTCGTCGATGCCGACACCCGTGAGGATATGTTCGTCAACGACCTTGTGATCATTCGTGCTGAGGGTTCCGACGCCAAGATCGAGGCCATCGCCAACGTCGCGAATCTGGACGGCAAGATCGCCATCGGCGACGCCAAGACCGTCCCCGCCGGCAAGTACGCCAACCAGGCCTTAGCTTCTGTGGGTCTCTACACCGGCACCGAGGGCGACGACGGCGAGTATGCACCCGAGCTTGCCGACAAGGTGGCCCTGGCCGACAAGGTCGGCACCGCTGCGTCTTACGTCTCTACGGGCGACTGCGTGGCCGGTTTTGTCTACAGCTCCGATATCTTCCGCTATGACGGCATCGAGGAGGCCTTTGTGTGTCCCGAGGACTCGCATAAGCCCATCGTGTATCCGGGCGCTGTCGCCGATGGCTCCGAGCACGCCGACGAGGCCAAGGCGTTTATCGACTTTTGCCTGTCCAACAAGAAGGCTCAGAAGATTTGGGCTAAGTACGGCTTTGAGCTTTCCGAGTAGTGCGGCTTGGCGCGATAATTCCATCGTTTTGTGTTTCACTCCGTCCTTGTATTCGCTTGGAGCTTTTCGTGCTTAATAGATTCCGCATGCTTGTCGCCTGTGCTTTGACCTTCGCGCTTTGCTGGGTGCCGGGATTTGCGTTTGCTGGGGTCGCTGAGGACGGGGCCCAGGTTGCTGCGACCGCTCATGGGCTTTCCTATGGGATCGAGGGTTTTGAGCGGTTGGCCAAGGGGACCGCTCGTGCCATGGAGGGCCAGCCAGAGGGCTACCGGTTTCCCGTTGACGAGGACGTGGACCTTGTAGTGGCGCCTGCTGCCGATCGCGTTGTGGTGTGGATATCGCCCAAGGCGGCCGAGAAGTATGGATTGGATCCGCAGGACAACGAGTGCGTATCGGGTCTCAAGGCCCTCGTCTGTGAGCTCGACAGCGCAAACTCCATGGGAGGTGCGCAGCTAGGGGACGTTGATCTTCCTTGGTATGTTACGGCGGAAACAGCGTTTGATGCCGGCGGGTATACCTATGGCTTTGATGTGCGTGGTGCGGATGGGGACCGCTATGTGGTGATTGCATCGGCTTCGGGTGATGCCAAGGGCGGCGCGCGTTGGCTTGATAGCGCTCAAATGGTAGAAGCATCGTCTGTCGTATTGCAGGATGAGCAGGGGCCCTTGACCTCTCTGGCCTCCTTTTTAGGCGGCATCGACTACCGCCCGTTTTGGGTGTCCATTAAAACGAGCGGCCTTGCCCTGCTGATCTCCTTTGCGCTGGGCTTGTTTGCCGCGTGGAAGACTATGGGTACCTCGAGTCGCATCAAGGGCCTGCTCGATTCGGTCTTTACGATTCCGATGGTGCTGCCGCCCACGGTCTGCGGCTTTCTGCTCCTCATGCTGTTTGGCCGCTCGACCGGGGTGGGCCAGTGGCTCATCGCGCACGGCATCTCGATTGTCTTTACCTGGCCCGCGGCGGTCATTTCGGCCGTCGTTGTGTCGTTTCCGCTGGTCTACCGCACGGCGCTCGGAGCCTTTGAGAACCTTGACGCGCAGATGCTCGATGCCGCGCGAACCCTGGGATGGTCCGAGCGTCGCATCTTTACCAAGCTTATGATGCCGCTTGGCTGGCCCTCGATTGCCGCTGGCGCGGTGCTTGCCTTTGCCCGCGCGATGGGCGAGTTTGGCTGCACCCTGTTCTTTGCAGGCAACTATGCCGGCATTACGCAGACCATTCCCATTGCGATTTACTTTGAGTGGATGGGCGGCAACACGTCGGTGGCCCTCTTTTGGGTCGTGGTCGTGATCGTGTTTAGTTTCCTGGTAATCCTGTTCATCAACATGTACACGGCGCATTCGCAAAAGTATCGCGAGCGGGGCCTTTCCCGTGCGGAGCGCAAACAGGCCAAAGAGCTTGCCGGACAGGGCGATTCGCTCGATCCGGTGGGCGGCGACGCCTTGCGTATCGATCGCGAGGCGTTGGCCGAGCTCATGCGCGATGACGCCGTCTCGAAGGGAGGGCGATAGGCCATGTCGCTTGTTCTGGATATCAAAAAGCGCTATCCGGGGTTCACCCTTGACATCCAACTCGAAGCCGGCGAGGAGCGCGTTGGCTTGCTCGGCGCCTCCGGATGCGGCAAGAGCTGCACCTTGCGCTGCATTGCCGGTGTGGAGACGCCCGACGAGGGCAAGATCGTCGTCAACGGCGTAACCTTCTTTGACTCGGACGCGGGCATCAATCTGTCGCCTCAGGAGCGCAAGTGTGCCCTGCTGTTCCAAAACTATCAGCTGTTTCCCAATATGACGGTAGCCGATAACGTATGCGCCGGCGTTAAGGATGCGGGCGACGCCGCCGCGAGCAAAAAGCTCGCCGAGAGTTATCTGGGCATTTTCGGTCTGGCCGATTTTGCCGACCGCTACCCCGCGCGCCTCTCGGGCGGTCAGCAGCAACGCGTGGCACTTGCGCGCATGGTGGCGGCGCATCCGGGCATCTTTATGTTCGATGAGCCCATGAGCGCGCTCGATTCCTATCTTAAGAGCGCCCTTGAGCAGAACATGCTCGATCTGTTCGACGTATGCAACCGCACCGTGCTCTACGTGAGCCACGATATTGACGAGGCATGCCGCCTGTGCGAGCGCATTTGCGTGATGCATAACGGGCATATCGAGGAGATCGGCTCCGCCGAGGATGTGGTCCGCCGGCCGCAAACCTTGGCCGCGCTGCACCTGACGGGCTGCAAGAATACGAGCCGCGCGCGCAAGATCGGGCTTCAGGAAGTTGAAGCCCTGGACTGGGGCATGACCTTCAACGTGGGCCGTGAGGTTCCCGATAACGTGGCGTACCTGGGTATTCGTGCGAGCTACTTCCATGTGGACAACCGTGCTGAGCGGGGTCGCAACAGCTACGACCTGCACGTGGCCCGTGTGAGCGATTCGCGCTTTGAGCGGCTGGTGCTGCTGGATGTGCCGCGCATCGATGCGCCCACGCGTCTGCAGTGGAAGGTCAACAAAGTGGGCATGCCTGTCGACGAGCTACCGCAAGCAGGTGAGACGCTGCGCATGCATTTTGATGCCAGCAGAATCCATTTGGTTTGTCGATAGCTCCGGGTAATGCCGTCGGGGATATAAGCCTCGGCGGCTTTGTTTTGCCGTTTGCCGAATGAGGGATGACAAACTCTTATCAATCAAGATAATAATTTATTAAACGACGGCACACGACGCTGTCGTACAAATGTCAACGGTGTTCGCATGGTCGATGACCGTTGATATAGTTGACCTCAACTTGTAAGGGAGGGTGCGCGCATGCCGCAAACGACATACATTCGCCGCGTTGCCGCGCGTGCCCTATATATGGCTCGGAGTCGCATATGAGCAGGTATGTTCACGGCTCCGGGAGAGACGACGCGCAACTAAATAATCGACCGCAAAGCAGGTTCCCCAAAATTCCGGGTTTGAGCACGGCCGGGCAATCGCCGTCCGTCGTGCATCGATACCGCTGTTATTCATTTTTGGTTCGAGAGGGGAACCGTCATGGCTGAAGAATTTGATTTCCATCCGATGTGGGAGAGCCTCGGCATGAATCTTGCCGACCACGACATGCTGCTGGGCGCCGTGGGCCAGATGTACGGCGATATGTTCCTGACGCAGAACAATCGCCCCAAGTCCACGTCTTACTTGGATTTTGTCGCCACCAACATCCACAGCGGCCGTATTAAGGAGATGCTCGACAAGAAGGAGGCCGGCGAGGCCACCAAAATCGTGGGCTCGTTCTGCGTGTACGTGCCCGAGGAGATCGTGCTTGCCTGTGACGGCATTCCCGTTGGTCTGTGCTCGGGTGCCGATTGGGCAACGGACAAGGTCGAGGAGCACTTGCCGCGCAACACTTGTCCGCTTATCAAGAGCTTTGCCGGCTTTAAGCTGGGTGAGGTCTGCCCCTACATTGAGTCGAGTGACCTAGTGGTAGGCGAGAACACCTGCGATGGCAAGAAGAAGGCCTACGAGTTCTTTGCAACGCAAAAGAACATGTACGTCATGGATATTCCCAACGTACACGACGAGTCGACGCTCGTGACCTGGAAGGCCGAGGTCAAGAAGATCGCCGCCAAGATCGAGGAAGAGTGCGGCGTCACGATTACGTCTGAGCGTCTGAAGGCCGCCATCCACGCCGTCAATGAGAAGCGTCGCGCCCTGCAGCGCCTCGCTGCCACGCGCGCTGCCGACCCTGCGCCCATCAGCGGTCTTGACAGCCTGCTGACCGTTCAGGCCGCCTTTATGGACGACACGCCACGTCTGACCGGAGCCATTAACGATATGGCGGCTGAGTGCGAGCAGCGTGTCGAGGCCGGCGAGGGCGTGGCGCCCAAGGGGACCAAGCGCATTCTGTACACCGGCACGCCCATGGCCGTGCCCAACTGGAAGCTGTTCAACCTCATCGAGAAAGCCGGCGGCGTTGTGGTAGGCGAGGAGTCCTGCACGGGCTCGCGCTACTACAAGGACCTGGTCGACGAGTCCGGTGAGACGGTGGACGAGATGCTCGATGCCATCGCCGAGCGCTACTTTAAGATCAACTGCGCCGTCTTTACGCCCAACGACCAGCGTATGAAGGACATTGTCCAGATGGCCAAGGACCTGCATGCCGACGGCATCGTCGACGTGGCCCTGCAGTTCTGCACGCTCTATGAGATGGAGTCGTTTGCCGTGGAGAAGGCCGCCGAGGAAGCCGGCATTCCGTTTATGCACATCACGACCGACTACGCCGGTGAGGATGCAGGCCAACTGCAAACCAGGATCGAGGCCTTCTTGGAAACCATTTAGGGCTATCCGTCCCGGCGGCTTTCCCAGGCACCCGATCTTGCCGTTCAAACCGTCGCTTGCGTGCGAAAGTACGCGGCGCGTCTCTTTCACGGCAACCTCGGGCACCTGGGAAAGCCGCTTCCTTGGTTGGTTAAAAGGTTTAGGAGTTATATGTCGGAAAATATTGAGCAGCCGTTGCCCAGCACGTTTGAGGAGTTTAACGAACAACGCAAGGCGGCGTTTATTCGCGTTAAGGATTACAAGCAGGCGGGTAATCGCCTGGTCGGCTTTTTGTGCAGCTATACGCCGCTCGAGATTATCGATGCCGCGGGCGCCTCGAGCGTGGCTCTGTGCGGTACGTCCGACGAGGTGATTCCCGAGGCCGAGAAGGTGCTGCCGGCAAACCTCTGCCCGCTCATCAAGTCGACGTATGGTTTTGCCTATTCGCAAAAGTGCCCGTTTACGTACTTTAGCGACATGATCATCGGCGAGACCACCTGCGACGGCAAGAAGAAGATGTACGAGCTGCTCAACGAGCTCAAGCGCACGCACATTCTGCACCTACCGCAGGGCCGCGACCGCGCCTACGAGCGCGAGGGCTGGTACGAGGAGTGCCGTCTGCTCAAGGAGGAGCTCGAGAACTTCTACGACATTACGATTACCGACGGCGACCTACGCGCTGCTGCCCGTCGTCGCAATCGCCTGCGTGCGGCCCAGCTCGAGATGTTTGCGCTGCAGGCCAACCAGCCGGCGGCCATGAGCGGCGTCGATCTGATGAGCACCATGTTTGCCGGTACGTTCAGCTTTGATATCGAGGCCTATACGCAGCAGCTGGAGCAAAAGGTCGCTAACCTGCGCGAGGCCTACGAGGCCGGCGAGCACCCGGTTGCGGCGGATGCCAAGCGCATCCTGATCACCGGTTGCCCGGTGGGCGGCGTAATCAACAAGATCGGTCGCACCATCGAGTCCAACGGCGGCGTGGTCGTGTGTATGGATGACTGCTCGGGTGAGCGCACGGCGGCCATGATGGTCGACCCGGATGCGCCCGACATCCTGCGTGCGATCGCCGACCGCTACCTGGATATCAACTGCTCGGTTATGACGCCCAACGACGGTCGTATGGAGAACACGCTGGCCATGTGCGAGAAGTATCACGTCGATGGCGTAGTGGAGAGCGTGCTCCAGGCGTGCCACACCTTTAACGTGGAGAGTGCACGCATGCAGGAGGCCGTCGAGGGTGCGGGTATTCCGTATATGAAGATCGAGACCGACTACAGCAACGGCGACATGGGCCAGATCGAGACCCGCATCGCCGCCTTCATCGAAACCCTCTAGCTTCCTCAGGCACCGGATCTTGCCCCTCAAACCGTCGCTTGCGTACCAAAGTACGCCGCGCTCCTCTTTCGGGGCAACCTCCGGCACCTGAGAAACCTAGAGCTAAGGCGCCTGAACGCGCCGCTGTCTTTGATGTTTGGATTAGGAGAGAGCCATGATAGGGATCGGGGTCGATATCGGGTCTACGGCGGCTAAGGCTGCTGTGGTCGATGGTGAGGGTTCGGTGGCGTGGACGTGCGTGCAGCCAACCGGGTTCTCCTCGGTCGATGCCGCCGATAGGTTGCGCGAGGCGCTCGCGGCGGCGGGCTTTGACGTTGCATCCGATTCTGCGCGTGTGGTGGCCACGGGTTACGGGCGCGTGGCTGTGCCATACGCCCACAAGGTTGTGACCGAGATTACCTGCCACGGCGCCGGTGCCGTGCGTCTGTTTGGCGATCGCGGCACGGTGATTGACGTGGGCGGCCAGGACACCAAGGTCATTCAGCTTAAAAATGGCCGCGTGGCCAAGTTTGCCATGAACGACAAGTGCGCTGCCGGCACGGGGCGCTTTTTGGAGATCATGGCCGACCGCCTAGGTATTTCTCAACAGCAGATGGCCGACCTGGCGCGTTCCGGCGAGCCTACCAAGATTTCCAGCATGTGCACGGTGTTTGCCGAAAGTGAGGTCATTAGCCTGATCGGTCGCGGTGAGCCGCGCGAGAACATCGCACGTGGCGTGATCGACAGCGTGGTCTCGCGCGTGGCGACCATGGCCGGGCAGGCCGCGGGCGCCCCGTACTACCTGACCGGCGGCCTGTGCGAGAACGCCTTCGTGGTGGAGCGGTTGGGCGAGCTGCTGGGGTCGCCGGTGACCACCTCGCCCCAGGCTCGCTTTGCCGGTGCCATCGGCGCGGCGATTCGCGCACAGGCGCTCGATTAATGCATCGGCCGTGGGCCTGCATTCATGCGTATACTGGGAGGAAATGATTGACCGATGAGAGGAGGTATCGATGGCTGACGATCAGATTAAGCTCACGTCTATGACTGCCGCGAGCGGTTGAGCCGCTAAGTTGGCTCCCGGAGCCCTCGCCCAGGTCCTGGGCGACTTACCCAATGTGCATAACGACAACTTGCTCGTGGGGTTCGATACCTCCGACGATGCGAGCGTCTTCCGCGTAGGGGAGAACCTGGGGCTCGTGCAGTCCATCGACTTCTTCCCACCGATGGTCGATGACCCGTTCCTGTTTGGCCAGATCGCTGCGGCCAACTCGCTGTCGGACATCTACGCCATGGGCGGGCGGCCGAGCCATGCCATGAACCTGCTTTGCATACCCAGTTGCCTGGGCGTTGAAGTTGCCGGTCAGATTCTGGCGGGCGGCGCCGATAAGTGCGTCGAGGCGGGTTGCTCCATCGCGGGCGGCCACACCATCAACGACGACGAGCCCAAGTACGGTCTGTCCGTGAGCGGTTTTGTGCCACTCGACCACATGCTCGCCAACAGCGGCGCACGCGTGGGCGATGTTCTGCTGCTGACCAAGGCGATCGGCTCGGGCATCATCACCACGGCCATTAAGGGCGAGCTCATCGAGCAGGACGAGGCCGCAGCCATGTTTGACTCGATGCGTACCCTCAACGAGGCCCCGATTCGCCTGGCCGAGGGACTCGAGCTTCACGGCTGCACCGACATCACGGGCTTTGGCCTGATCGGGCATGCGTGCGAGATGGCCGAGGGCTCGGGCGTGCAGATTGAACTTACGTCGGGGGCGGTGCCGCTCTTTGACCAGGTGCTCGATATGGCGCGTCTGGGCATTATTCCTGCCGGTGCCTACCGCAACCAGGACTTCTTTGGCCCGCGCGTGGCTGCCGACGAGGACCTGGAGCCGGGCATGTTGGATGCACTGTACGATCCGCAGACCTCGGGTGGTTTGCTCATCGCGGCGCCTGCTGCCGATGTGGATGAGCTTGCGCGCCGTCTACATGCCGAGGGACGTATCGCCGCCGTCGTCGGGCGCGTGTGCGAGGCGGAGCCGGGCGGTCCTGCTGTTCGCGTTGTGCATTAAAGAAAACCGTTTGTGCGACTGCCTACTGTTCTGGGCGGTCCCTTTTGAAAGGATGTAGCTATGTCTACCAAGATTGAAGTCAATGCCATGGGCGATGCCTGCCCGCTGCCCGTCGTCAAGACGCTCAAGGCCCTCAAGCAGCTCGATGGCGAGGGCACTGTCGTGACCTCGGTCGACAACGAGACGGCCGTCAAGAACATCTCCAAGATGGCGCAGGAGAAGGGTTGCACGGCCTCGGTCGAGAAGATCTCGGACGCCGAGTGGCACGTGATTGTCGCGACCGCCGGTGCCGTGGCAGTTGCGGACCCCGAGCAGGACGGTGCCGCTTTTTGCGACGCCAGCGCCGGCAAGGGCAAGCTCGTCATTTCCGTCTACACCGACTGCATGGGCCGCGGCGACGACGAGCTGGGCCACAAGCTCATGAAGGCCTTCATTTTTGCCGTGATGCAGCAGGAGGAGCTGCCCGCGACCATGCTGTTCTATAACGGCGGCGCCAAGCTGACCGTCGAGGGCTCTCCGGTGCTCGACGACCTGAAGGGGCTGGCTGAGCAGGGCGTCGAGATTCTCACCTGCGGTACCTGCCTGGATCACTTTGGCATTAAAGACCAGCTTGCGGTGGGCGAGGTCACCAACATGTACGTGATCGTGGAGAAGATGGAGCAGGCCGTGCGCGTCGTGCGCCCGTAGCGTATTGGTTGGAGTTGCCATGAGGGAGAAACGCCCGGCGCTTGTCATCACGTTTCCCACCACGGCGGCCGCCATGGGTTGCGAGTCTCTGTGCATCGAGCGCGGCCTTCCCGGGCGAACGATTCCCGTGCCCGGGGAGGTCGCTGCCGGCTGTGGCCTGGCGTGGAAAGCGTTGCCTGCCGATGAGGAGCTGCTGCGCGGCGAGCTCGCCGCGGCGGGCGTTCCCACTGAGGGCTATACCGTGATTGATATGTGGGAGGTCGTGCGATGATCTATCTGGATAACGCGGCGACGACCATGCACAAGCCGCAGACGGTCATCGATGCCGTGGCGCAGGCGATGTGTTCGCTCGGCAATGCCGGGCGCGGTGCCACGTCGGGCGCGCTCGACGCGGCGCGCACGATTCACGGCTGCCGCGCCAAGCTTGCGCGCTTGCTGGGCTGCCCGAGGGCGGACCATGTGTGCCTTACGCCTAATTCCACGGCCGCGCTCAACACCGCCATCAATGGCGTGGTGCGTCGCGGCGACCGCGTGGTCACGACGGTGCTCGAGCACAACTCCGTGTTGCGTCCGCTCAACCGCCTGGCGGCAGAGCAGGGCGTGACCGTTGAGCATGCGGGCTGCGACGCGAACGGTGCGCTCGACTACGAAGAGCTTGAGCGGCTGGTGACGCCGGGCACACGTGCCGTGGTGGTGACGCACGCCTCCAATGTGACCGGCAACGCGGTCGACATTGCGCGCGTGGCGGCCTTGGCACATGCCGCGGGTGCGCTTGTGATCGTCGATGCCTCGCAGTCTGCCGGTACGGCGCATATCGATATGCAGGCCATGGGGCTCGACGTGGTGTGCTTTACCGGCCACAAGGGGCTCATGGGCCCGCAGGGCACCGGCGGTCTGGCCGTGGCGGAGGGCGTCGACGTGGCGCCCTGGGCCATGGGCGGCACGGGCGTGCACAGCTTCGATGCGTTACAGCCCATGGAGTGGCCCACGCGCCTGGAGGCGGGCACGCTCAACGGCCACGGTGTCGCCGGCCTTTCTGCCGGCCTCGACTTTATCGAGGCCCAAGGTGGGGTCGAGGCGATTGCGGCGCATGAGCGAGCACTGGCGGATCGCTTTCTCGCTGGCGTGCGCGAAATCCCGGAGATCAAGCTCTACGGTGCCTTTGACCAGCCCGTGCGCTCGGCGATCGTTTCACTCAACGTGGGTGATATCGACTCTGCCGAGATCTCGGACGCGCTCATGCAAGGGTGGGGGATTGCGACGCGCCCCGGTGCCCATTGCGCTCCGCTCATGCACCGTGCGCTGGGGACCGAGCGCCAGGGTGTCGTCCGCTTCTCGTTTGGGTATTTCAACACGGATAAGGAAGTCGACATCGCGATTGACGCTTTGCGCGATTTAGCCTGCTAAAGCGTATATACTTGCGGGACGAGTGTTTTTGCCCGTCCCGTTTTTGTTTCGACCCGAAAGGTGTGCCTATGGCCTCATCCGCCCCGCGTGGTTTGCGCTCCGACCATGTCGTTACCGTCGGCATTGCGTTGTTCTCGATGCTCTTTGGCGCCGGTAACCTCATTATTCCGCCGCTGCTGGCGCTGCAGGCAGGTTCTGCCACGCCGGTTGCCATGATCGGCTTTTTGATTGCCGCTATCGGTCTGCCTGTTATGGGCTTTATCGCCGTGGCGCTTGCCGGAACGGCGCGCGAGCTTGCTGGCCGCGTGCACCCCAAGTTCGGCGAATTCTTCGTTGCGGCGGTGTATCTGGCCATCGGCCCGTGCCTGGCTATTCCGCGCACGAGCTCCACGGCCTTCGAGATGCTGGTGCCGCTGTTGCCCGAGGGCGTCTCGCTCGGCACGGCGCGCCTGGTGTTTGCCGTCGGCTTCTTTGTCGTCGCGTTTGCGCTCACGCTGCGCCCGGGCGTCATCACACACGTGCTCGGCCGCATTACGGGCCCCGCGCTCATTGCGCTCATCGTGCTGGTCGTTGGTGCTGCCGTGATCTCGCCGCTGGGTCCCGCTGCCGCGCCGCAGGCCCCCTACGATGCAGGCGCTGCCGTGCAGGGCTTTCTGACTGGCTATCAGACCATGGACCTGCTCGCGTCGCTCGCCTTTGGCATCATCATCGCCGAGACCATCCACGAGTTGGGTGTTACCGATGACAAGCGCGTGGCCTTCGAGATTTCGCGTTCCGGTGTGATCGCCGGCGTACTCATGGCCATCATCTACTGCGGCTTGGGCCTTGCCGGTATGCAGCTCGGCACCGTGATGCCCGACGCTACCAACGGCGCCGCCATCCTCGCCCGTTCGGCCTCCATGCATTTTGGGCTTGCCGGCACGGTCGTGGTCTTCGCCATCTTCTTCCTCGCCTGCATGAACGTGTGCATCGGCCTCATCAGCTGCTGCTCGCGTTACTTCTGCGAGACGTATGTGGTCGAAGGGGGAGCGGAGGCCTCTGAGGAGGCCATGCGCCGCCCCTTTGCGGTTCTCGCCTTTGTGTTCGCAGCGTTTTCGTGCGTGCTCTCCAACGTGGGTCTCGACGTGATCCTCATGTTCTCGGTGCCTATGCTCAACGCCTTGTATCCCGTTGCCATTGTGCTGGTGCTTATGGGTCTGGTGCACGGCTTTTGCGACGCGCATCCGCAGGTGTGGGTCTGGGTCGGCGGCGTGGTCGCGGTACAGAGTGTGATCACCTCGGTCCGCGACGCGTTCTTTGCGGGCGTGTGGCTACCGTTCGATGCGCTGCCGCTGGCGGATATCGGTGCCGCGTGGGCGCCGGTTGCCGTGGTGGCGTTTGTGATAGGCCTGCTCCACAGCCGGTTTGTCGCACATTCGAGGAGCTAGAATATCGCCGCTTGCACAGGCGGGAAGTCTCCCCTATAATTTCCTTCGCTTTGGGACACGCAAGGTTTATGCCTTAGCTGCTCAACACCTTCGGGACGTGGCGCAGTTTGGTAGCGCGCCTGCTTTGGGAGCAGGATGTCGCAGGTTCAAATCCTGTCGTCCCGACCATATCTTGCGGGCGTAGTTCAATGGTAGAACCCCAGCCTTCCAAGCTGATGACGCGGGTTCGATTCCCGTCGCCCGCTCCATAAGAATTGTTTTAACGGCTTTGGTTTCCTTTGGGAATCAGAGCTGTTTTCGTTTACGCGCCGGGCGACGGGAATCGAACCCGTCAGGGTGCGGAGCTGAGAAAATGCGTGAGCATTTTCCAGCGCAGCACGCAAGGGCCGAAGGCCCGCAGCGAAACAAGGATTTGCGAAGCAAATCCTTGGACTTCCCGTCGCCCGCTCCAAGCTATATAATCGCAGGCCAATATGCTAATTTGGCTCGCGTTTATTTTTATACCGTCCGACCTCGCGGGGCAAATGAACCAGGAGCGTTTGTCCCGAATCGTAAGAAAGAAGTGATTTCCATGGCACAGAGCAAGGCAGAATACCCCACCTCCGATTGCCTGGCGCCCGCCGCGATCGAGGCGAAGACCGAGGCCGCAGGCGTTACCAAGGCCAACCTGCCGGTCTCGAAGACCTTTTTGCTCGCCATGTTCGCCGGCGCGTTCATCGCCTTCGGCGGCCTGTTCTTCACGGTCTTTCTGAGCGATCCCACGCTTGGCTGGGGCGCCCAGCGCTTCGTGGGCGGTCTTGCTTTTTGCCTGGGACTGGTGCTCGTGCTCATTTGCGGCGCGGAGCTGTTTACCGGTAACTCGCTTATGGTATGCGCGCTTAAGAGCAAAAAGATTACGCTCGTCCAGATGCTCAAGGCTTGGGCTGTTGTGTGGATCGGCAACTTTGCCGGCGCCCTGTTCGTTGTCTTTTTGATTTACATGGCAGCTATTTATAAGCTCAACGGCGAGGCCGTCGCCAATACCATGGTGAGCGTCGCCGCCGGTAAGGTTGCGATCGACGCCGTTACCATCTTCTTCCGCGGCATTTTGTGCAACATCTTTGTCTGCCTGGCCGTATGGATCGGCACTGCCGGCAAGACCGTGGTCGACAAGGTCGTGGGCATTTTGCTGCCCATCGCTGCCTTTGTGGCCTGCGGTTTTGAGCACTGCGTCGCCAACATGTACTTTTTGCCCATGGGTATTTTGATGCACTCCTGCGGCTATGGAGCCGATGTCGCTGGCGCCGATGCCCTCAACGCTGCCGGGTTGGCGCTCAACCTTACGGTCGCCACGCTGGGCAATATCGTGGGTGGCGCCCTGATCGTGGCGCTGGGCTACTGGTTTATCTACGCCAACAAAGAGTCCTAAAGGACCCAACCCATAACCGACCAAAAAGGGACAGGTTTATTTGAGCCTTCGTGAGTTCGTGTGGGTAGTCCCTATGCCTCGCGCCCCGGCAGGGCCG
>URSO01000009.1 GCA_900550415.1 uncultured Collinsella sp. | reverse complement strand
TCGTCGGTGCCCTCCCACGCCAGGATGTGCGTGGCGACGCGGTCCAGGAACATACGGTCGTGGCTAATGACCACCGAGCAGCCCGGGAACTCGAGCAGCGCCGCTTCAAGCGAGGACAGCGTCTCGACGTCGAGGTCGTTCGTGGGCTCGTCGAGGAGCAGCAGGTTGCCGCCCTGCTTGAGCGTAAGCGCCAAGTTCAGACGGTTGCGCTCGCCACCGGAGAGTACGCCAGCGCGCTTCTGCTGGTCCTGGCCCTTAAAGCCAAAGCTCGCCACATAAGCGCGGCTCGGAACCTCGGTCTCGCCGACCATCATGTGGTCCAGGCCGTCCGAGACGACCTCCCACAGGTTCTTGTCGGGGTCGATGCCGGAACGGTTCTGGTCGACGTAAGAAATCTTGACGGTCTCACCCACCTCAAGCTCGCCCGAAGTCAGCGGCTCAAGACCCACAATCGTCTTGAACAGCGTGGTCTTACCGACACCGTTGGGGCCGATGACGCCCACGATGCCGTTGCGCGGCAGGGTAAACGAAAGGTCGTCGATGAGCACACGGCCATCGAACTCCTTGTGCAGATGATGGGCCTCGAGCACCTTGTTGCCCAGACGCGGGCCCACAGGGATGCGGATGTCGGTCCAGTCGAGCTTCTGGCTTGCGCGGGCCTCGGCCTCCATCTCCTCGTAGCGAGCCAGGCGGGCCTTGTTCTTGGCTTGGCGAGCCTTGGGCGAGCTGCGCACCCACTCGAGCTCGGCCTCCATGCGCTTGGCGAGCTTGGCATCGCGGTTACCCTGAGCCTCGATACGGGCGGCCTTGGTCTCCAGATACGTGGAGTAGTTGCCCTTGTAGGGATAAAGGTGACCGCGGTCGACCTCGCAGATCCACTCGGCAACGTTATCCAGGAAGTAGCGATCGTGTGTGACGGCAAGCACCGCGCCCTGATAGTTATGCAGGAAGTGCTCGAGCCACAGGATCGACTCAGCGTCCAGGTGGTTCGTGGGCTCGTCGAGCAGCAGCAGGTCGGGAGCCTCGAGTAGCAGCTTGCACAGGGCCACGCGACGGCGCTCGCCGCCGGAAAGCACGTTGACCGGCATGTCGGAATCGGGCAGCTGCAGGGCGTCCATGGCCTGACCGAGCTTGGAATCGATATCCCAGCCGTCGGCGGCGTCGATCTCGTCCTGGAGCTTGCCCATCTCGGCCATGAGGGCGTCCATATCGCAATCCGGGTCGCACATCTCCTCGCCGATCTTGTTGAAGCGATCGACCTTGGCAATCATATCGCCAAACGCCATGCGCACGTTCTCGATGACGGTCTTGTCGTCATCGAGCGGCGGCTCCTGCTGCAGGATGCCCACGGTGTAGCCGGGGGTAAGCCTGGCATCGCCGTTGGAGACTTCCTCGATACCGGCCATGATCTTGAGCAGGGTCGACTTGCCCATGCCGTTGGGACCCACGACGCCGATCTTGGCACCGGGGTAGAAGCTCAGGGTCACGTCGTCAAGGATTACCTTGTCGCCATGGGCCTTGCGAGCCTGATACATCTGGTAGATAAACTCCGCCATATGTCTGTCCTATCCTTTCTACCTGCTGTTTCCCTATTCTTGATTCGCTTTAGTGGAAACGAAATGAGAAAACCAGCTCTGAAACTTAACGAAAAAGGGGCATGGTTGCCCACACCCCCTAATACTACCTGGGAAAAGTCCCCCGGAACATACTATGAACTGCGTACGCTAGTTTTCCGCAACCTTAGCGAACGGCTCGCTGCGATTTACGCCACAGCAGATACGAATAGGCGTAGGCAGCTCCAGCCGAACCAAACGCCAGAGCCGCAATCACCGCGGCGACGACTTCACTCGAAAGCACGCTGCCCGCCACGCCCATCACAATCAGGCCAACACCCAGCACCATAAAGCAGGCACCGCCAAAGCGCTGCGTACGGCGCCAGTTCTCGGGATCGGCAAGCGCCCAGGGCGTCTTGATACCGAGCGTATAGTTCTGCTTCACACGCGGCAAGTAGTTGCCTACGCCGATGAACAGCAAACCGACAGCACCGGAAATCAGCACGTTGACCGAACCGACCGCCGGCACCACGCCCCAGACCGTAAGCTCTCCCAGCCAGCTTATGGCGCACATGAACAAGGTGAAGGCAATTACGAAGCCCTGATAGAACTTACCCGAGGTTCGATATGCCTCACCTTTGGGATCGATGCGCGGCACCACGCAGAACATTGCGAGAAGCGCCAGAGGCAGCACGCCGAGCGCGGAGGCCATCCAGCTAGGACCCCAACCGTCGACAGCGCCGTTCGCGCCCCAGTGCGTGGGAATCTGCGCAGGCAAGCTCGGCATCACCATGAGGTGCGCTACGACATTGGCGACGCACAGAGCGACCAGCGCAATCCACACGCGCGACGATACCCCTGTGGGGTGAATGCCCTTGTTTTCGTTATTCATCCTTATCACCTTCATTGTTTGTAAAACCCATAAACCAGCCAATTAAATCCTGCATGACGGTGGTGTTTAAGCTGTATACGATGTTTTGGCCATGGCGCTCGTCGGTCACCAACCCGGCGTTTTTAAGCGTCGCCAAGTGATGGCTCAGCGACGGCTTACTGATATCGAAATGCTTGGCAAGCTCCCCCGCCGTGCAATTGCCCTCGCGCAGCAGTTCCAAAATGCGCCGCCGCGTTGGATCAGCCAGCGCCTTAAAACCCTCTCCCGGCATAGGACCTCCTCTCAGCACCCCTCATGACGCGCACACTATACTCGATATTTAGATGTTTGTCTAACTATCTAATCTTGTACTCAAAAAAAATAGCCGCCTCCGCGTAATGCGAAGACGGCCACTTCTCACGCCATAAACGTGTTTCGGAGTTGGCTAACCCGCGGCAACGGGTGCCATCTGCTTCATCTTATGCGAATCACCGCCTCATTTCAACAAGCCCCTAGGGCTCAAATGGAATCGCGATAATACCTATAATGGTGATAGCTAAAACACGATTCGCTTCCCCATCGGAGGATGTCTATGACCGAAACCGCCGCTCTCGTCGAGACACGCGACACCAAACTCGAGATCATCATGGGCCGTGAGGCACTCGATAGACTCGCCAACGCCACGGTGCTGGTGCTCGGCTGCGGAGGCGTGGGCTCTAACTGCTGCGAGGCACTTGCCCGCGGCGGCATCGGTCATTTTGTGATTCTGGACAAGGACATCATCGCGCCCAGCAATATCAATCGCCAGTCCATCGCCTTTCACAGCACCATCGGCAAGCGCAAGGTCGATGTTATGGAAGCCATGATCAACGACATCAACCCCGCCGCCGCTGTCATCAAACGTACCGAATACCTGTTGAGCGACAGCATCGATGAGTTCTTCGCAAGTGTTTTGGAGCAGACGGACGGCAAGCTCGACTACGTCGTCGACGCCATCGACACCATCTCGGCCAAGCTCACCATTGCCAAATATGCTCAGGACCACGACATTCATTTGGTTAGCTCCATGGGCGGGGCCAACAAGCTCCACCCCGAATGCCTGCGTTTTGCCGACATTTTTGACACCGTGCGCGACCCTATGAGCCGCATCATGCGCAAAGAGTGCAAAAAGCGTGGCATCAAGAGCCTTCGCGTGTTGTTTAGCTGCGAGGAATCGGTTAAGACACAGCCTCGCGACCCTTCCAACATCCACGAGCGTACCGAGCTGGGAACCGCGAGCTTTATGCCGCCCATCATGGGCCAGATGATCGCCGGCGAGGTTATCCGCCAGATCAGCGGACGCGGCACCGAGCGCGTGCGCGCCGACGGCCAGCGCTTGGACTAGCAGGGATGCCGCGATGGAGCCGCAGCTGTTTGATGCACACTGTCATCTTGATTTGATGGCCTGCCCGGATACCGTTGCCGATGAGACGACGGCACTGGGCCTGGGTCTATTTGACTGCGGCGTCGACCCACGCGACTTCGCAGCAGCAAAAACACGTGGCGGTCACTACCCGTACATCATCGCGGGCGTAGGGCTCCATCCCTGGTGGCTCGCCGACGGCCGATGCGGAACCGCCGAAATCAATCTACTTTGCGAAGTCGCTGCACAAGAGCGTTTTATCGGCGAGATCGGGCTCGACTTTTCCGCACGCTTTGTTGGAAGCGAGCCGTTACAAATACAGGCACTTGAACGGCTCTGCGATGCACTTGTGCATCATCCTCTTACCGGGCGCGTGATATCAATTCACGCCGTTCGTTCGGCAGGAACCGTACTGGACGTCCTCGAGTCGCACGGATTGCTCACCCCAAGGCCCGACTCCCCCGTTATCACCTTCCACTGGTTTAGCGGTACCTCGGACGAACTCGTCCGCGCGAGCGATGCAGGCTGCTATTTCTCCGTCAACGAGCGTATGCTCGCCACCAAGCGCGGTCGTGAATACGCCCGACAGATTCCACTCGACCGTATACTGCTCGAGACCGATGCGCCGGCCGAGCCAAACACAGAAACAAGCGCGCAGTCGCTCATCAAATCGCTCGCAAGGACCTCGATGCGCATTGCCTCACTCAAAAACTGTGACGCAAAGCGCATCGAGTCGGTAGTTTTAGCAAATGCGCACTCTGTTTTTGACCTTCGCTAACCCCTGTGGGCAAAAATGCCAAGGGACATGCGAATCGCACAACGCAGTCCCTATTTTGGAAGGCAGTACAATTCGGCAGCATTAAACCAATTCGTGCATGAGATCACGGTTGCGTGCATACAATTCGTCAAAGATGTGACGGCGCGACGCATATAGCTCGTGGGCAGTCATATCGGGTACGATTGTTTGCGCAACGCCAAGGACTTGGGCGAGCTCATCCCATGATGCATAGGCGCCACCTGCGAGAGCTGCCATGATGGCATCGCCGAAGCATGCGCCCATCGTAACCATGGCAACCGAGACCTCGCGCCCGCATACGTCGGCGATAGCCTGCATCCAAACTGGATTCTTGGTTCCACCTCCGACAAGCATAATGCGCCCAATTGGCAGTCCATGCTCTCGCTCGATAATGTCGACATGGGATGCAACGGTATACGCGACGCCTTCCAAGGCGGCGCGAACCATATGGGCTCGCGTATGCCTTCCGGTCAAGCCAAAGAAGACGCCACGCGCCTCGGGATCGTTGAGCGGAGTACGCTCCCCCGCAAAGTACGGCAGACACAGGAGCCCATCGGCACCCGGCGCCACGTCGGCGGCATCATGCGCCATAACCGAATATGCATCGGGGCCACCGTGGCCCTCGGCCTCTACAACGTCGCGATACAGCTCTTGGCGCAGCCACGATGTGAGCGCACCCGCCGTATTGGTCCCCGCGCAGATCCCGTAAGTTCCGGGAATGATAAACGTCCCTGGCCACAGACGGGCATCATCGATCATATGATCAGCTAGGTAGATGAAATACGCCGTACTCCCCAACTGAACCATCATATCGCCGGGACGGAATACACCCGTCGAAATGGCCTCGGCACCAGAGTCGCCCGTTCCCACTAAGACAGGTGTCCCTGCCGCGAGCCCCGTCGCCTCAGCCGCACGCTGCGTAATCACCCCGGCAATATCGGTAGCCGACATTACCTCCGCCATCTGGTCAGGCCGGCAGAAACGAGCACATTCCCGAGCATCAACCTTCCAAGTGTAGCGGTCATATAGGGGAAGAAAATCCTCCGCCAAATAACGGTCCACCGTAAAACGCCCCGTCAACTTTGCGCACAGAAACGATGACGCCGTCAGGAACTTCGCGGCACGTTCGTGCACCTCGGGCATATTCTCCTTAAACCACAAGATCTTAGGAGCAATATCTGACGAACAGGGATCGTGCCCGAAAAGCTCGCGCGCGCGATCTGACCCATATTCGGAAAGAAGCTCGTCAATCTGCGGCTTCGAACGTGCATCGACTCCATACAAAATCGCGGGCGCCAGCGCGTTGCACTCGGTATCGACCGGCACACAGTCGCAACCCAATGCGGAAAGGCCCACGCATCCGATCTGTGCCGCGTTAACCCCCGATCGCGCCACCAGCTCGCGCGACAGGCGGCAAAAATCGCCCCACCAAACTGCCTCCGCATCATGCTGGTACCATCCATCACACGGGTTGTCCGTCTCGTGTCCACAAGAGGCTTGGCAAACGATGTTGCATCGATCATCGATTAAAACGCCTTTAGAGGCGCTTGTCCCAATATCAATACCCAGATAGAGCGCCATAGGTGCCTACTCCCCTCGCGCCGTACGAGCGGCAGCCATAAAACGAACTACCCGCTCAACATCAACCGGGGCATCCAGCTTTCCGTCGCGCTTTAAGCAGGTGCCGACAAACGCGCCATCGTAGTGAGCAAATACGTCAGCCACGGTATTTTCGCGACAACCGGTGCCACATACCACAGGCACTTCGCCAACACGCTCGCGGACCTCATCGGCAAGCTCGCCCGAAGCACCACGACCGGCAGCCGAACCGCCGATGACCATCGCATCTGGAAGGCAATTAAAGAGAAGTGAATCGGCAATGTCCGCAGTCGTGCGGTCGTTGAGATAAACCTCCCCCTCGCTCGTGATGAAGTGAAAAAGCTTGAGGTCGTCCAGGCGCAGCGCCGTCTTGCGACGCATGGTGTGAGCGAAATCTCGGTTAATCAGCCCGAGATCACCGGCCCAGACACCGCAAAAATTGCAGCGCGTGAACTGCGCATCGACGGCAGCGCACAGCTCGATTGTGGCATCACCATCGTAAATAGCTTCAGCTCCCCAAGGGGTCGACAAATCATGGGACAGAGCCCCGATTACATAGCCCATCGATGCAAGGGTTGAGGGAGAAACGTGCTGCTCATAGGGCATCGAGAGCTCATTGGTAATCAAAATGCCATCGACACCGCCCCGTTGCAACGCTTCGAGATCGCGCTTGGCGGCTTCCACGACCTGCGACACGCTTCCGCCCGGGTAATACAGTGGATCGCCCGGCAGAGGACGCAGGTGCAGCATTCCGATAACCGGCTTTTCGGTCTTGAACATCGAAGTTAGAAACGACATGACGTGCTCCTTCATAGGGTTATCGCGGGGACGTTACTCCCCCAGCACCTCGACGTACACTTTTCGCTTCTGCGGACCGTCAAACTCCGCAAGATAGATGTTCTGGGCACCTCCACACACGATGTGGCCATCTTGGACGGGAAAGAAGCAGCTGTTTCCACAAATCATGCTCTTGATATGCCCACAGGAGTTGTTGCCGGTGGCTCCATAGCTCGGCAGGAAGTGTGCATGCGCATAGGGGGCATCTAGCGGGGCGATGCGATCAAGCGTCTCCATAAGATCCGTCTCCACGCAGGGCAGCCCCTCGTTTACCACGATTCCACAGGTCGTATGCGACAAAATAATCGCTGCCAAGCCATTCGTCACCGAGCTGCGTTCAATGGCAGCGTGCACGTCTTCGGTAATATCGATGAACTGGTCCGGAGCAGTCGATAGATAGCTCAATGTCTCGAGCGCCACCATGTTCACTCATCCCCTTCAAGAAAACGCAGGGCATTACCCCAGTAGAGCCTTTCTCGCGCATCATCGCGCATGGACACGGTATCGAGCGCCCGTTTGAGTTTGAACGCACGGAAGCGCGGCGTATTGCTGGCGAACATCACTTGATGCGATAGCGCGCGCTCATACCACAGCGGCCCCATATCGACCGTGAAAAGACGCTGCATCATCTCCTCGGGCGAATCGATGTAAGTGATAGAGGTGTCCGTGTAGCAGTTGGGATACTTGAGCAGCATCGCCACGGTCTCGCGCACCCAGGGCCAGCCAAAGTGGGTCAAACTAAAACGCACATTTGGATGCGTTGCGATTGTGTGCTCAAATACAAGCGGATTACTGCGCGAGAGCTCTGCGCCCGGCTCCCAAGACATACCGGCATGGAAAACCACCGGCTTGTTATAGCGCTCGCACAGCTCGTAAAGCGGCTCGGCCACGGCATCATCGGGAGCAAAACCCTGCTTTGCCGGATGCAGGCAAAGCCCCTTTGCCCCCAACTCGGTAAAGGCGCGCCCCAATTCGTCTGCGGCACCGCTCACCTGCGGATCTACGCTCGCAAATCCCCACAGACGATCGGGATGCGCGGCAACCAGCATGGCAATCTGGTCATTGGTGCCAAAATGCCCTCCGCATGCCGTGGTTACATCGAGCGGCATGAGCACGCTCTTCTGCACATCGCAGACGTCCATCTCGACTTGAAGCTCATCCCAATCCATGGGGCCCATATGCCCCATACCAAATTCTCGTGACCAAAAACCGAATCCATCAGGCTCATCACCCGGCGTATAGATCTCGCCGTAGAGCATGGGCTGGACCAACATGTCGATAACCATTTCGCACTCCTTTCCAAGCATTTGACCCTAGTACGGCTCAAAAGAGCCGATGACGCGGGACGAAAGCTCGGCGCCCGCCTTCATACACGCCGGAATATCAAGGCCATCAATCACGCCCTTGGTAAACCCGGCGATATACGAGTCACCGGCGCCCACGGTGTTAACGACCTTCTCCGCCGGTACGATCCCGCACTCATAGAAGCGTTCGCCGTCAAAGGCAATGCTTCCCTTCTCGCCAAGCGTGGCAACTGCCACCCGCGGCCCCAACTTCTGTACGTGACGTACCCAATCACGCAGCTCCGGAGTGTCCTCTTCAAACGACATAAACGCATAGTCTACGTAAGGAAAATGAGCCTCGCAGGCATATTCGGGATCCTGGCTGAACACCGAGAAGTCCATAACCACCGTCTTGCCCGCATCATGCCATTCGGGCAGGAGGTCCAAACAATTGCCAAACAGGTCGGTATGAATGATGTCATGCTCTAGGATAAACGCCCGGTCATCTTCATTCGGTCGATATGTCTCCATAACACCATCGATTGCCTCGAGATGCACGCGATCGACGCCGTCTTTCAATGCCATGAGCATCACCGAGGTGTCGCCATCCTCCACCCGCAGATGTGAGATATCGAACCCCTCAGCGGCCAGCGCCTCTCTCATCTTGTCTCCGTACTCGTCCTTGCCGACAACCGACACGGCGGATACCGAAACTCCCATTCGTGCAAGATGGATACCCCAGTCAATGCCATTACCAGTCGGATAGAACACGCCGATGTTTTGATAGACGTCCGCACAGCAAAAACCAGCCGCGCACGCTTTAATACCCATGGTCTTCTCCAATGTTCAAAAGGGGACCCACCACATGGCGAGCCCCCTTTTCGCGTTTCGCTTATTGTTTTGCATCGGCCGTCCAAAGCCTCATAGCCAGACCGCCGTACGCTTTCTTAAGCTATTCGACGATTGGTGCTCCGTGGCCCCAAGAACCTTCCATGCCGCACACGGTCGAGGCAAACCCGGCAGCAAAGTCGAGTGCACGCTCGATGGCCTCGGCGCCATCTTCACCACGCTTGGCGGAATCGAGATAGCACATCAAAAACGAGGTGAGGAACGAGTCGCCCGCCCCCATGGTGTCCTTCATGTCCGTTACCGGTTTAGCCAGCTGGCGGTAATAACGCTCGCCGTCGTAAGCAATGCAGCCCTCGGCGCCCGCCGTAGCCGACACAAAACGCGGACCCAAGCCCTTCACCCATGCCAGACGCTCGCGAATCTCGTCCTCACTCGCGGCATCCGCCGCACTAAAGAAAGCGAAATCGACGTAGGGCGCAATCTGCTCGTAGTACTCGTCGGTGGAGTCGTCCGAAAAGTCAAAAGAGACCGTGACGCCCGCAGCCTTCAGCTTGGGCAGCTCGCGCTCGGTAAAGCAATAGTTGCCCGAATGAACCACATCGAACTGCTTCATGTACGAAAGGTCAAAGCGATCGAGGACATAGCGCGCATCGCCACGGATACCGCCCTCGTTGGAGCCAAGGAAGACACGGTCACCGTCAACGACGGTGACGCGAGCCGCTCCGTTCTCGCCAATCATCTGCTCGCACTTGTCAAGCTCGATACCCTCATCCTCGAGGCTTGCAATGACATGCTCGGCAGCGGCGTCATTGCCAAAAATGCCCATGTATGCGGAGCGTGCGGCACCGCATTTCTTGGCATAAACGGCGAAGTTCACCGCATTGCCGCCAGGATACATGGTATGGATATGCTCGTAGCGATCGACGACGTTGTCGCCAAATCCGAGCGCGTTAACGTTAAATGCCATGGCCTTTGTCCCTTCTAGTACTCGACAACACCCATATAGCGACGGAAATCGGGATCGTGATCAAACACCTTGCCGCGTGCAGCACGCAGCTCGCAGTTCATGGCATAGAACAGCACCGGGTCCAGATAGGCACGGACGCTCGCCGGCACGGCTTCCATACCGTACTCCTTGGCATCGAGCACCATCAGCGTATCGGTATGCGTCTTAAGGAACGCCAGGGCGCGCTCGTCCATAGCACGGCACTCGCTGGAGCCCATCTGCAGGAAGTAAAAAACGCCATCCTGAGTAGCCTCGAAGGGGCCATGGAAGTACTCGGCAGAGTGGATGTAGCTGCAGTGCTGCCACTGCATCTCCATAAGAGAGCAGATAGCGAAACCGTAGGTCTGGCTAAAGTTGGGACCGCTGCCCAGAATATAGAAGAACTCGTGCTCCTGGCAAAGCTTGGCAAAGCGATCGCCCAGCTCGGCATTTACCTTCTCGCGTGCCGGGGGAAGAATCTTATCCATCTCGGCGATACCGGCATACATATCGGCAAGATCGGCGTAGCCCTCCTGCTGATCGAGCAGCTCTGCCGCAAGCGACAGCGAAATACCAGCGGGGACCTCGGCCTGCGGCACACCCTCGCCCCACGGGTAGACCCACGTGGTCCACTTGCCGGAGTCGATCTTAGATCCAGCGTTGTCGGTCTGGGCGATCACCGTAGCGCCGGCAGCAAGGGCAATCTCGCAGCCCTCGACGACCTCGGGGGTGTTGCCACTGTGGCTACAAGCGATGACCAGGGACTTCTCGCCCAGACGACGCGGACGCATAATGTCGAATTCACGCGCGGTATAGATATACGAAGTGAAGGTGGTTGCCTCGCGCTGCAGAAGCTCATGAGCCGGGATCAAATCGATCATGGAGCCACCGCAAGCAATCCAGTAGACGCTGTCGAACTTGCCCTTCTCGGCAATTGCCTCTTTGATCAGATCGTGTGCGTTCATATCCAGTTCCTTTCTTGTTTGGTCCGCAATAAATGAGATTGGCTGCGTGGCCGATAGTTGTTTTAGTCAATCAGATATTTCTCGAATGCGGCCATATTCTTGGCATCTGCCGCCGCCGGGTCATCGTAGTAACGACCGTCCGTGATTTCCTGGCCCAGCATGCCGTCAAAACCATGGGCGTTGAGCGTGGCGACGAAGGCGTCCATATCGTGCTTGCCATCGCCCCACACCAGATGGCCATACGGGTCACCGTCGATAAAGTGCATCTCGTGAATTGCCCCATCACCAAAGGCGGCAAACCAGTCCTCGAGCGTCTCGCCTGCAACGCCCATCGCGGTTGTATCAACCATGGGCTGTAAGTACGGGCTCGCGACCTCGTCAATCATGCGCTTCGCATCGGAAACCGTCGTCACAAGGTTGCTCTCCTCGGGACGCAGGCTTTCCATCGTAAGCACCAGACCGTGCTCGCCGGCATACTCCGCCAGAATGGACAAGTGCTCGCGGCTGCGCTTCCAGGCTTCCTCGCGATCCTCGTCCCAGTCGCCCCAGCCCGAGTTGACGGACATACGGTCGCACCCAAGTACCTCGGCAAGCTCAATGCCGTGCTTAAAGTACGCCAGGCTGCGCTGTTCATGCAGCGGCTTGCGTGCGCAGTATTGCCAAGGATAGACAACATTCTCGGGGCACAGAGTACGATACCTAAGCCCACGGTCTGCAGCCTTTTTCGCCAGGACCTCAGCCTCAAAGTAGCCCGTGTGGTCGAGCGTCACATGCGGCTCCGCACACCACAGCTCAATGGACTCAAAGCCCAAACGCTGCTGCGCGTCAAGGAAGTAATCGAGCGACCACATGATGTAGTGGATATTCATGCCCGCAATCTGTTCGTGGCGCAGCGTCGGTTTGGATTCAGACACCTTATGCCTCCTTATTTCGATCGAACACGATTTGTCCGTCCGACATCGTCATATCAACCGCAAGATCGCGTGCGTCGCGATAATCGAGGTCGAACACATCCCGATCGAGCACGCAGATATCGGCAAGCTTGCCAACCTCAAGCGTACCCAGCTCGTCTTCGCGCATCAGATCGTACGCGCCCCCGGCAGTCCAAGCGCGCAAGAGCTCGACAAGCGTCAGCACGTTGGCCTCATTCACGGGCAGTCCATCGTCGAAGTATCCGCCGCACGCGCTGTAGATTGACTCGCCCAGGCTCGGAATCAGCAGCGGCAAATCCGTACCACAGCACACCGTGCATCCGGAATCTTCCATGCCGCGGCGATTCCAGCTGTGTAAAAGTCGCGTCTCGCCAATTTGTCGACGCATCATCGATAGGCAATCCTCGCGCCGGTCCAGCGTCAGAATCTGCGGATAGACCTCGCAAATTCCACCTAACTTGCCAAACTCGACAAGATCGGTCGGGTCAGAGTTTTCGAGATCGGTAATCGCATGGCGGCGAAGCATCCGTCCATGTTCGTCTCGAGGCAGCGAGGCATAGAGCGCCACGGTGCGACGAACGGCGCCATCTCCCTGGCAATGCAAGGAATATCGGAAGCCGTCAGCATCAATTGCACGTAGCTCGTTCTCAATCAGATCCCACTCGGGCTCCTCGACGACCGTCTTGCCGGCGGCTCCCGCATCGGCCGTGTCCTCATAGGGGTCAATCATCTCGGCAAGCCCCGCCCATACGCCGCGATCGGTCATACGGTTGAAGCCAGAAAAACGAACGAACGGTCCCCGGAAGCGCTCTCGTGCCTCGCGGGCATATGCCAGATTTGCACCAGCGCCCACCGGCTGCGACATCATAGAGACGCGAACCGTCAGCTCACCAGATTCCTCACGGCGAGCCATTTCGTCGGCAAAGCCGTAGTAGTCATCAAACGCCATCTCCTTGATGGCGGTAACGCCGCGCTCGTTAAGCATGCTCATGTAGTCCGAATACCCCGCACGTACCTCGGGCAGCGCGAGGAAATCGCTCATCATGCGCCAGATCTTCTCGGCATAGCACGCCTGCGGTGTAAAGCCGTATCGCGCACTGGCGGCAGCATTGAGAACGCAGGTCTCCGCACCCGGTGTAAAGCAGACGACAGGGATATCGCCAAAACAATCGTCAAACACAGCCGCCGTATTTGCGTTCTCGGCATCCGATGCCAGCGTTTCGGGTAGGTTGTGGCCAAAAGCCGCCGCGCAATCCGGATGATCTTCTTTCCATGCACGCAAGAGCGACACGGCCTCTTTGGCATCGGCGACGCCGGACAGATCAGACCCCAACGTCCGCAGCGCCCAGCCCGTATAGAAGGTATGCACATCGATCAGGCCAGGCATGACGGTGCGGTCGCCCAGGTCAACTACCTCGTCCGCTTGGGTCAAATACGAAGCTACCTCACACTTGGTGCCAACAGCCTCAATTCGATTGCCACGGACCGCTACGAAACCTTCAAACGGCAGGTCCCCCGTACCGGTAAAGACGCTCTTAGACGTCAGGACCGTCAAACGATCAGACATCACAACCACCTACACCGGAAGCATGCCAGAGATTGCCGTTACGATCAGGCCAAAGACGACCATGAAAATGAAGAACTTCCAAATGGTCTTCCACCATTGGCCAAACGAGATCTTTGCCACGGCAAGGCCGGCGACCGTCATGCCCGCCACGGGACTGATGGTGTTGATGGTCTGATTAGCAAACTGGAGCGCGGTAACGGCTGCCTCGGGATTGAGGCCCATAAGCTCGGTCAGGGGGCCCATAACAGGCATGGTGAGCGCCGCCAGGCCAGAACTCGAGGGAACCAGCAAAGAGAGCAGGCCAAGGACGATATACATAAACGTGGTGTAGACGGCGGCGGGTGCACCGGCGAGCGCAGTAGCGAGCGCCTGGAGAATGGTGTCGATGATCATGCCGCCCTCGGCGATGACCAGAATACCGCGAGCGATACCAATAACGATGGCGGCGTACGCAAAGTCGGCGAGACCTTTAACGAACTCCTCAGCAATCGTCTGCTGGTCAAGACCGCCCAGAATACCGGCAAGCAAGCCCATGCCAAGGAACACGGCGGAAATCTCATTCATGTACCAACCCTGGGTAACAAGACCCCAGACGATAATGCCCATACCGCAAGCAAAATCGATAAGCACGAGCTTCTGACGGATAGTGAACTCTTCCTCGATGGAGGCATCGGTCACGGAAAACTCGATACGCTTGAGCTTATCGTCCTCGTACGTAATGGACGACTCGGGGTTTTTCTTGACGCGCATGGCGTAGCGCATGGCCCATGCGATACCGACGGCAGTGAAGATGACCCAAGAAACGGCGCGCAGCCACAGTTGCGGATTGCCCTCGATGCCGATAATGCCCTGTGCGATCAAGACGTTAAACGGGTCGATGGTCGAAGCACAATATCCCAGGTTAGGACCAAGGAAGCAGATAATGAATGCCGTCATCGAGTCATAACCGATACCCATCATGATGGGAATGAAGATGGCATAGAACGGCAGGGCTTCCTCAGACATACCAAACGTAGTGCCGCAAATGGACAGCAACGTCATCGTGATGGGAATGATGAGGATGTCCTTGTTCTTGAGCTTTTTAATCACACGGCTCATGCCGGCATTCAAAGCGTTGGTCTTGGTGATGATTGCGAACGATCCGCCAATCAATAAGACGAACGCAACGACGTCGGCAGCCTCTTGGATGCCCTTAGTGGGCGCTTGCAGGACCGCGAAGATATCCTGACCCAGATTGATGGTCTCGCCGGTCTCGGAATCGGTGTAGTTCTTATCGACCTGTTCATAGGTTCCAGCAACGGCGACTTCACGCTCGCCCGCCGCTGTCGAAATCGTCTTGCGCTGATACTGACCAGAGGGAACGATCCAAGTCAAGACCGCAAAGACAACGATCAGCAAGAACATGATCGTATAGACATGCGGTAATTTGAACTTAAAACGTCTGTTTGTCTTCTTCGCCTTCGTATCTGACATAGATACCTCCAAAGAACTCGAGACTGCATCGCATCTCGCTTCAACGTTTGCACAAGGCAAACGTTCTATGACGTTCTATAGGTTACCAGCAGCTTTTCTCGCCATCAAGATAATTTCAAACTGATTGCCGCAACGCGGTTGAACGGTTGCGTTTGCGCCGTGAACGGTATGGAAACGCCCGGTGAGATGATCCACCGGGCGCTTTCATACGCAATGTCCTAGATGTCAAAAACGTAGCGAGACCCAACGATCCGCTGACGACCGATGATAAACGGCCGCCGCTGCTCATCGAAAAAGAAGGCTTCCATATAAAACAAGGGTTCGCCAACGGGAACTGCCAACAACCGAGCGACCTCGGGCGACGCACACGCGATCTCAAGCGTGCATGGGTCGGTAAACGCGGGCGTGCGGCCCGTCAGGTTGCGCACGAACTCAAAAATGGATTGGTTAGATAGAGGTGCCGTTGATAGATAGGCGTTGTCCTCGTAAACATATATGTTGTTCTCGAGCATGACAGGGACGCCATCGGCAGTACGCACGCGCTCAACGCAGATCAAGTCAGTTCCAACGGGAACACCAAAGAACTGTGCTTCGGTGGAATCCGCCGGCAGCATCTTTCTCGAAATGACACGCGCCCCCGGTTCCATTCCGTTAACGCGGCATGCGTCCGAAAAACTCTGGACGTCATCCTTCTGGCGAATCTTGCGCTTGAGCTTGGGGGCATTGACAAACGTGCCTTTCCCCTGTCGCTTCGTTAGATAGCCCTGTTGGACGAGCTCCTCAATAGCGCGTCGCACGGTAACGCGGCCAACTTTATAGCTCTCAGCCAATTCGAATTCGTTGGGTATCCGCGCACCTGCCTTGTAGGCACCGGAGTTGATTTCGTTTTTGATGATATCGATAACCTGTTGGTACAGCGGTATCGCTGCTTTACCGTCAGTTAGCCCTTCAGTCGGTGGCATATACCCTCTCCAAGCACAATTAAGCCTAAAACGGACTTAGGGGCATTCAACAAGTCCTTAAGCCCGCATTAGCTTAAAGTATGCTAGGTGTCGCACCAAAATGTCGGCTATTTACTCATCAGACCCGAAAAACGCGCAACTACCGCGCTCCTAAGAAAGCTCAAGCAGTTCCGGCAGCTGGTCGATAATCTTGTCCGCGGCATCCTGGCTAAAGCCAAAGCGTTCCTCGCGCTTGGCAACGACCGTCAGGCCGGCTCGCTTGCCGGCAGTGATGCCAGGCACCGAATCCTCAACGCAGCAGCAGCGATTCGCGGGCAGCCCCAGCAGGTCCAGCGCATGCAGGTAGATGTCGGGCTCGGGCTTACTCTCCTTAAACTGCTCGCCGCTCACCACGTACTCAAAGGCATCCGACAGACCACATGCATCGAGTACTTCCTCGATGCTGTCCATGGGAGACGAGCTCGCCAGCGCCACGCGAACGCCGCGGCGCGGCAACTCTCGAATCGTATCCACAGCGCCCGGGTTAATCAAAGCCTGGTAGTCACGCGGACGCTTATGCGCCCACTCGTCCCAACGGGCCAATGCCTCCTCGCCAGTGAAGTGCCCTTTACCGGCGCGCTCAAACCAATCGACTAGCATATGCAGGAAGAACTGATGTGAGGTACCAACCTGCCCGTTCAACTCCTCTTGGGTCAGATTCAACCCAAGCTCCTTGGCAAACGCGGCAGTCTCCCCCAGGTAGTAATACTCGGTATCGACAATGACGCCGTCCATGTCAAAGATAACGGCGTCGAACGGAAATGCGGACACGGCACCCTCCCTAACAAAAGGGCGCCCGCAAGCGGACGCCCGAACCATGCACTATCGGCGATTCTAACCCAGCAGCTGGTCAAGTGCTACCGCGATACCGTCTTCGTTGTTGTTGGCGGTCACCATCTGGGCCACGGCCTTGACTTCATCGACAGCGTTACCCATGGCGACGCCGGTACCAGCCCACTCGATCATAGACTTATCGTTCTGGCCGTCGCCAAACGATACGACCTCGCTGGCATCGATGCCGAGCTTGGGCAGGGCACCCTCGAGCGCACGGGCCTTATCGATACCGGGCGCCGTGTACTCAAAGTACCAGTCGGCCGTAAACATGCCCGAAAGCGTCTGCTTAAAGGGCGCATACATCTCCTCGTAATGCGCCTGCAGGTAGGCCGGATCGCCCGCCGTCAGCAGCTTGTCCACGGGATAAGTGTCCACGACCTCATGCAGGCTCTCGACCTCGCGAATCTTAAGGTCGCACGCATCGCGCTCGTATTTGACGATGTTTTTCTGCGAGCCGTCAGGCAGCGTGATCATGCAATGGTACGAGTCCTCGACGTGCAAATCGCGACCGAGCGAGATGATGGGGATCACGTCAAAATTACGCAGGTGATCAATCAGGCGATGCAATTCGTCGGCAGGCATAGCCTGATCGAACAGCACCTCGTCGGTCTGAGCATCGACGACGTGCGCGCCATTAAAGGCAACTAGCAGACCATCATGGTTCTGAAGGTCGAGCTCCTGCGCCAAGGCATGCAGCCCCCATGCGGGACGACCCGAAGCCAAGATAAGCTTAATGCCCGACTCCTGCGCCGCGAGCAGTTTCTCGCGCGTACGCGGGCTGATGACCTTTTGGTCGTTGGTGAGCGTACCGTCGATATCCATTGCGATGGCTTTGATTGCCATATATGCCTCCCTGACATTGAACAACCTTGTCTGAGCCATCATACAGAACACCCACGGCGGCGTTGTTTGCAACGGGAAAAATGTCATATTGTCCCAAACATGAACGGCGCGCCTTCGACGATTGCGATGCCCGTCGAGGCGCCTCCCGATACATTCCATCCTATCCAAATAGCAAAGGGCCCGCATCCCAACGGATACGGGCCCTTGTCGGCTATGCGTTAGTTTTCGCAGCGAATCCTACTTGCGGTGAGCTCGGTAGAACTCGATGAGCGCCTGGGTCGAAGCGTCCTGTTCGGCCTTGGCGGCGTCGTCGTGGAAGGCCGGGGTGATCTGCTTGGCAAGCTGCTTGCCAAGCTCGACGCCCCACTGGTCGTAGGAGTCGATGCCCCAGACCGTGCCCTCGACAAACGTGATGTGCTCGTACAGGGCGATGAGCTCACCAAGCGCGAACGGGGTCAGCGTGTCGCCAAAAATCGAGGTCGTCGGACGGTTGCCCTCAAAGCAGCGGGCCGGGACGATCTGCTCGGGCGTGCCCTCGGCACGCACCTCATCGGCCGTCTTACCAAAGGCGAGCGCCTTGGTCTGGGCCAGGAAGTTGCCCAGGAACAGCTCGTGCACGTCCTGACCGCTGTCGGTCGCAGGGTTGGCGGTATTGGCAAAGGCGATGAAATCGGCCGGGACCACCACGGTGCCCTGGTGCAGCAGCTGGTAGAAGGCGTGCTGACCGTTGGTGCCGGGCTCGCCCCAGAAGATCTCGCCGGTATCGGAGGTCACAGCGCTGCCGTCCCAGCGGACATGCTTGCCGTTGGACTCCATGGTGAGCTGCTGCAGGTAGGCCGGGAAACGATGCAGGTACTGGCAGTACGGCAGCACGGCGTGGCTCTTGGAACCGAAGAAGTTGACGTACCAGACGTTGAGCAGACCCATCAGCGCGACGGCGTTGTTCTCGAGCGGCGTGTTGCAGAAGTACTCGTCGATGGCGTGGAAGCCCTCAAGGAACTGCTGGAAACGCTCGGGGCCGAGCACGACGATCAGCGACAGGCCCACGGCGGAGTCGACGGAGTAGCGGCCGCCGACCCAGTTCCAGAAACCGAAGGCGTTGGCCGGGTCGATACCGAAAGCCTCGACCTTCTCGAGTGCGGTGGAAACGGCGACGAAGTGCTTTGCCACAGCCTCGGCGTTCTGTTCATCGGAACCGTCGATGGCACCCTGAGCCTTGAGCTGCTCGAGCATCCAGGTCTTGACCTCGCGGGCGTTGGTGAGGGTCTCAAGCGTGGTGAAGGTCTTGGAGACGATGATCACGAGCGTGGTCTCGGGATCCAAACCCTTGAGCTTCTCGGCCTGGTCGTTGGGGTCGATGTTGGAGATATAGCGGCAGTCGATACCGGCGTCGGCATAGGGGCGCAGAGCCTCGTAAGCCATGACCGGGCCCAGATCGGAGCCGCCGATGCCGATGGACACCAGGTGCTCGATCTTCTTGCCGGTAACGCCCTTCCACTCACCGGAGCGCACGCGCTCGGCGAAGGCATACATGCGATCGAGGACCTCGTGCACGTCGGCGACGACATCCTGGCCGTCAACGATGAGCTGCCCCTTCTCGCTTGCCGGGCGGCGAAGCGCGGTGTGCAGGACGGCGCGGTCCTCGGTGGTGTTGATGTGCTCGCCGGAGAACATGGCGTCGCGGCGCTCCTCGAGCTTCACCTCGCGGGCAAGATCGCACAGCAGCTTGACGGTCTCATCGGTCACCAGGTTCTTGGACAGATCGAAGTGAAGGTCGCCGGCGTCAAAGCTCAACTTATTCACGCGGTCGGCGTCAGCGGCGAACCAGGCCTTGAGGTCGATGCCCTCGGCCTCAAGCTTCTCCTGATGAGCCTCGAGTGCCTTCCAAGCGGCAGTCGACGTAGCATCGATAGGTGCGGCAACAGTTGCCATAGAGTCCTCCTCAGCATACGGGCGCACGCCTCCATGCGCCCGGACATTCAGATGCCACTATTCTAGCGCAGGTCAAGACTACAATCAGCGAGCGTTGCCAATCGGCCCCCAAACGGCAACCGAACAAAAAGGGACAGGTTTATTTTGGCAGGTCAAACGCTTTACCAACCAAAAATAACCCGTCCCTTTATGGCAAATATTAGGCCGCAGCGCAGACGCTACCGAGCAACTCACGCAGAGGAGACCCGATGTCCTCCAGCAGTTCGGGCGCGATAATGGCAAAAACGGGGACCTCGCCGGTGCCCACGACAACAGGCACCTTGCCCTCCGAGACAATGCATCCATAAGGCACAAAGCCGTCTTCGTCGGCATCGAGCGCCGCCATGCGACGCGCGAGCTCGCGCGCAAAGCCAGCAGTATCGGCATCGCCAATCGCCAGGACAAAGTTTACGCCTTCGTCGGTCGCCAGGGCCACGGCTTCGTCGATCAGCTCGTCTCCCCCGTCGCCCTCAAACGAGCCGCAGCGGAAAAGCACACGCTCGAGTAGGGCTCGATCAAGCGAGCCAAGTGCCGCCGAGACAAGCTCATCGCGCGTATGCTTGTCACCGCCCAGCACAACCAGCGCCTTGGTGCCACCGTAGTGAGCGACCAATCGTCCGCACCAGCGAGCCACATCCCCATCCGCAACCAAGCGCGTCGGCATACCAAACCCATAGTTGACCATTATCCCCACAACCCTTCCGTGCGTATAGGCGGTATCAATCGTTAGGCTCATGCTACGAAGCGAGGTTTTCCGAGCTGTTTCGCTCTCTTTAGAGCTGCGTTAAAAAACCCGATGCAACCGCACGACCATACCCGCCAAAGAGGGACAGGTTTTGACGATGTCCGCGCAAGCAGGTATTATCGAACATGTATTCGATAAGAACATGTGTTTGATGGGAGGCTCGGATGGAGCACGAGCAGCACACCTACATCTGCATCGACCTCAAGACGTTTTATGCCAGCGTCGAGTGCGTCGATCGTGGGCTCGATCCGCTCACCACCAACCTGGTCGTTGCCGACGAATCGCGCGGACGCACGACCATCTGTCTCGCTATCACGCAGACCATGAAGGACCTCGGGATACACAACCGCTGCCGTCTATTCGAGATTCCCGACGGCATCGACTACATCAAAGCAGTGCCGCGCATGCAGCACTACATGGAGGTGTCGGCGAAAATCTACGGCATCTATCTGGAATACGTGAGTCCGCAAGACATTCACGTCTACTCCATCGACGAATGCTTTATCGACGTGACGCCCTATCTGGACCTCTATCACACCGATGCGGAAGGGTTCGCCTGCATGTTACGCGACGAAGTCCTCGCGCGCACGGGCATCACGGCAACGGTCGGGATCGGCCCCAACCTATTTCAGGCCAAGGTGGCGCTCGACATTACCGCCAAGCACGTACCCAGCCGCATCGGCATACTCGACGACGAGACCTTTCGCAAAGAGATCTGGCCTCATCGTCCCATTACCGATATCTGGGGCATCGGCCCCGGCGTGGCAGCCCGCCTCGAAAAGTACGGCGTCTACGATCTGATGGGCGTCGCCGCGCTCGACGAAAACCTGCTTTACGATGAGCTCGGCGTCAATGCCGAATATCTTATCGACCACGCCTTTGGGCGCGAGCCAACGACCATCGCCGATATCCAAGCCTATCGCCCGCAAGCGACCTCGACCACCACGGGGCAGGTGCTCTCGAAGGGCTATGCCTACGAGCAGGCCTACACCGTCTTGCGCGAAATGGTCGATGCCGCCGTGCTGGACTTGGTCGATAAGCACGTGGTGTGTGACAGCATCTCGCTCTTTGTGGGCTACGCGAGCGAGCGAGCCGACATACGCCGGCTCGATGCCAGCGGCACAGCGCAATATGTAGACGGATGCGGGCACCTGCGCTCGAGCACGTCGAGCATCGAACCCGCCGCGACCGCCGACCCCGAACTCGCCCCCCGTGCGCCCAAGCCCGTCCAGCACGATGACGAACGGCGCCGCCTGGTGCGCGAGGCGCAGGCAATCGATGGCATCTTTGTAGGAGAACATGGCGGCAAACCGCGTGGTGGCTTTGCCGCACTCTTTGCGCACTCTAACGCCTCGCGAAAGCTGCCCGAGCGCACCAATTCGTTTAAGAAGATCATGGGTTATTTCGATGAGCTCTGGGCGCAGACGGTCGATCCCAAACGACCGGTCAAGCGCATCAACCTGGGATTTGGCAACCTCATGCCGGAGGAGTTTGCCACCATCGATCTATTTAGCGATGTCGAGGCCGATGAGCGCGAGCGCGAGCTGGCCCGTGCCGTCCTGGCCGTAAAGGGCAAATACGGCAAAAACGCGCTCGTCAAGGGGCTGAGCTTTACCGCCGGCGCCACCGCGCGCGAACGCAACGACCAGGTAGGAGGACATCGTGCCTAAGCCCCAGCAACAGCCGATGCGGCCACCGACACCTTTTGAACGCCTAGCGGACCCCGAGGGAAGACGTCGCTCCGCCGATCCCAAGCTCACCGCTAACGGCGCCGTCCGTGCCAGCCGTGCCGCACAGTTTATGCCCTTTGCCGCTCTCACGGGATACTACGAGCTCGTACGTAAGCAAGATATCACCGCCGAGCCCAAATGCGAGCTCACGGAAGAAAAAGCCCTCGAGCTTTCGACAAAGCTCGAGGGCCTCAAACGTGGCGACTTGGTTCGCGTCACCTATTACGATACGTACGGTTATCGTAGCCGTACCGGCATTCTCGACGAGGCGCTCCCCGCCTTCAAGCTCCTCAAGCTCCGAGACATCGCCATCGACTTCGACGACATCCAAGACATCGAGCTGCGCGGACGAGCCTAGCCAAGGAAGCGCACCCAGAGCGACGCTTACAGCGTCATGACGTAGTAACCCGCATCTCTCACGGCAGCCTCAAGGACACCGCGATTGATCGGCCGCTTGGAGCGCACGCGCGCTGTGTGGTCCGCGTACGTTACCGTTGCCCACACACCATTCAGCGCATTGAGGGCATTGGCCACATTCTGAGCGCAGCCGTCACAGCTCATACCGCCGATGAGCAACTCATCGCTATAGGGGTAGTGGGACGGATCGGTATCCGCAACCACTACCTTCTTGGCCTTCTTACCGCTCGCACCATCGCTGCAACAACTCTTCCCGTGTGTCGAAGCGGCAATGCGACGCAGTCCAAAAAACATGCCGACGGCAATGACGGCCAGCACGATGAGATTCGCAGGGTTGAGCAAATCACTCATGCGTTCCCCTTTCAAGTAGCTCTATCTAGATACCCCCATGGGGTGTCCCCATCTTAACCCAAAATCATGTCCGTTCGATCAATTAGTTTCCCTCTTCAAACTTTTTAGTTGACCAAGGCTTACTTTCGTGTATAAGTTTTCCTTGGCTAACAGTTTAGATCGGTAAGGAGCGCCGTGACTCGAACCATAGACATCCCAACGTTTCAGGCAGCAGTCGTGCGCAACTGCTCCCCCACGCTCGCGGGCATCAAACCGGCATCGCTCTTTACCTATCCCGGCGTCTACGCCCATCAGGATGGTTCGGGCGCGACCGCGCCAATCGCAGAACACCGAGCACGCCTGCTCGACGTTATCGCCCAGTGCAATAGCGAGCTTGACCCGCTCGGCATCCACCTGAGCGTTTTGGTCTGGCGGCCCTGCGGAGCGCTCGTGTACGTGTACCGAGCCAAAAGCCTCACCACCTATTTCGCAGACCCTCGCGCCCAAACGGCGCTCGCCTCGGAAGGCTACGACACGGGAGACCTTTCGACATGCCTTGTGCATTTGGCATCACGCATCACGCTCGCGAGCAATAACGCCGCGGAATGCGCATGCGGTAAAACCCGATGCGCATTGGACTATCAAGCTAGCTGCAGCAAAGACTGCACCTGCGAGTTTCCGCACGAAATAGGCTACTTCCTTGGATATCCCTACGACGACGTGCACGAGTTTATCGTCCAGCGCGGCGAGAACTACAAGGTCTTTGGGGCCTGGAAGGTCTACGCAAATGTCGAGCAGGCGCTTGCGACGTTTGATGCCTACCGTGCCTGCACCCAATACTTCACTTTTATCTATCAGCAGGGCTGCAGCCTGGCGCAACTTGCCCAGGCAACCCGATAGAACGTACAAACCGCGGCAAGCACCGCACGACCGAAAGGACAAAACATGAGCAAGATCGCCGTCGTCTACTGGAGCGGCACGGGCAACACCGAGGCCATGGCAAACCTCGTCGCCGAAGGCGCCACGTCCGTGGGCGCCGAGACAGAGGTCATCTCCTGCGCCGACTTCTCCGCCGACAAGGCCACCGGCTATGACGCCTTCGCCTTCGGCTGCCCCGCCATGGGCTCCGAGGAGCTCGAGTACGATGAGTTCCAGCCGATGTGGGACGAAGTCAAGGAAGCCCTCGGCGACAAGAAGGTCGTCCTCTTTGGCTCTTATTCGTGGGCCGAGGGCGAATGGATGGACAACTGGAAGGCCGACGCCGACGAGGCCGGCGTCAACGTCGTGGACTCCGTCATTTGCTACGATGCGCCCGACGATGAGGGCGAGGTGGCCTGCAAGGCCCTCGGAGCCGAGCTCGCGTAACGAAACCAGGCCTCCAAAAGAGCCTGTATCACAGCGCATCCCCATCCCTACAAAAGAGCGGGGGCTGGATTCAAGTCCAGCCCCCGCTCTTTTGTAACGGCAGTTACATCAACCGGCTACGAGATATTTCCCAAGAACGCCTTGGTGCGCTCGCTCTTGGGGTGGTCGAAGACCTCGCTCGGCGTACCCTCTTCCACAATGACGCCGCCGTCCATAAAGACGACGCGGTCGGCGACATCGCGGGCAAAGCCCATCTCGTGCGTCACGACGATCATGGTCATGCCGTCGCGTGCCAGGTCGCGCATGACACCCAGGACGTCGCGCACGAGCTCGGGGTCGAGCGCCGAGGTGGCCTCGTCAAAGAGCATGACGTGCGGGTTCATCGACAGGGCGCGGGCGATGGCAACGCGCTGCTGCTGACCGCCCGAGAGCTGGCTCGGCATAAAGTCGATACGCTCGGCAAGACCGACCTTGGTCAGCTCCTCGACGGCAATTTTCTCGGCCTCTTCCTTGCTGCGCTTGAGCACCTTCTGCTGCGCGAGCATGACGTTCTTTTTGACTGAGAGGTGCGGGAACAAATTGAACTGCTGGAACACCATACCCAGATGCGTGCGCACCTTGTTAAGATCGACGCCCTTGGCGCACACGTCCACACCCTCAACGACAATCGAGCCACTCGTGGGATGCTCAAGACGGTTGATGCAGCGAAGCATCGTCGACTTACCCGAGCCCGAGGGACCCAGAACTACGACAACCTCGCCCTTGTGCACATCCAGATCGATATCGCGCAGGACCACGTTATCGCCAAAGGCCTTCTGGAGGTTCTTGATGCTGACGACGACCTCGTTCGAGTTATTGGTTTCGCTCATGATAGGACCTCCTTACAGACCGGCGATGTGATCGGCGGGCGTCGCGACGACCTGTCCGGCGCTCTTGGCGGGACGCTTCTTCTTAGTTTCGGCCGTGCCCAAAAGCCTCGCCTCAAGGCCGCTCACCAAGCGAGCGAGCGGCAGGGTGATGACCAGATAGAACAGGGCGGCAACCACGTACGGTGTAATAGAGCCCGTCGTGGCCACGATGGTGCGGGCGTTCATGACGATCTCGACCACGCCCACGGCCGCGAGCAGCGACGTATCCTTGTAAAGCAGGATGAACTCACTGGTCAACGTTGGCAGGACATTGCGGAACGTCTGCGGAATCATAACGTAGAGCAGTGTCTGGAAGGCGTTCATGCCCAGCGAGCGCGCAGCCTCGTTCTGGCCCTTGGGGATCGACTGAATACCGGCACGGAAGATCTCGCACAGGTAGGCGGACGAGTTCATGGCCATGACGATGACGCCCAGCACATAGTCATCAACCTTGACGCCGGCCAGCGGCAGGCCAAAGAACGCGATGTAGATCTGCAGGAACGCCGGCGTACCGCGAATGATATTCACATAGATACCGGCAAGGCAACGCAGGATGCGCGACTTGGAGATGCGCATGAGCGACAGGGCGAAGCCAAAGGGAATTGCCAGCGGAAACGCCACGAGCACGATCGAGAGCGACATGAGGAAGCCTTTGAAGACGATCGGCAGGCTCTGGACCAAAATGACCGGGTTCAGGAACAGGCGAAGGAACATGTTGGAATTCCATGCCTCGACCCACGGCTGCTCCTTAAGGTCGGCCAGGAAGTTATCGAATGCCGTCACGCCCTTGATCTCCACCGACGGAATCTTGGAGATCTTCTTGGTCGAACCATCGGCCAAAGTGTAGGTGCCGCTAAAGGCCTCGTCACCGCCCTCGACGGGGAAGGTCACGCCGTAAACCTCGACACGGAAAAAGCCGCCGGCAGGCGCCGTCTCGCCAAAGTCAATCTTGAGCGTCTGGCCGTCAGCCTTGCACGTGGGTTTCATGGGCGTACGATCCATGAGGTCCTCGCCCGAGAGCATCGTCAATCGCGTGTCATCGGTACCAAACGTCGTGCCGTCGACAAACGTCAAAGAAAGACCGCTCAGCTCCTCGTCGGCATCGGCCTGAACTTCCCAGGTAATGCGCGTCTCGGTGCCGCCGACCACATCGCTGCCCGAACCGGTGTTGGGTCGGGCGGTAATCTTTGCGGTCTCAAGCGCCTGGGCGGTCGTGGGCGCATATGCCCCCGCGCACACCAGCGCGAGCGCCACGGCCATGACGCAGGCTAGCTTTTGGAGCAAGACGGGCAGTGGAAAACGCTGCTCAGCGGCCCCTTTGTTCAGTCGAGACAAGGTGGCTCCTATCGTAGAAGTTGCCGGCAAAACGAGACGGAAACGCTCTCCGTCAAGAGAAGCGCAAAGGCCCTCTCCGCAAAACGGAAAGGGCCCGCGCGCAATCAAGTAGTTATTTTACTTGATGTTGTACTTAGCCATGAGGGCGTCGACGGTACCGTCGTCGGTCAGGTCCTTGATGGCCTGGTTGATGTCATCCTTGAGCTTGGTGTTGCCCTGGTTGATGGCAATGGCGTACTCCTCGCCGGTGCTGATCTGCTTGATGGTCTGGCAGGTGTTGAACTGCTCGGCGGTCAGCTGGCTGGCAACGGAGCGGTTGGTGACTACGGCGTCGCCCTTATCGGACTGCAGGGCGCTGAAGCACTCGGTAGCGTCCTTGTAGGGGACGATCTTGGCCTTCGGGAAGTTCTCCTGGGCAAAGGCCTCGGCGGTCGAGCCAGACTGGACGATGATGGTAGCGTCGGCGTTGTTGAGCTTCTCGCTGTAGTTGTCGGCCGTGATGTCGGTGTTATCGACCTTGGTCACGATAGCCTGATCGTCCATGTAGTAGGAATCAGAGAAAGTGACTTCCTTCTCACGCTCGGGCGTGTCGGTGATAGCCGCGATGGAAACATCATACTTGGCGCCCGAAGCGACGCCCGGAACCAGCGTGTCAAAGTCATTGTTGACATACTCGACATCCAGGCCCAGCTTGTCGCCGATAGCCTTGATGAGCTCAAGGTCAAAGCCCTGATAATCGCCGTTGTCATCCTTGTACTCAAACGGAGCGTACTCGGCAGAGGTGCCGACGGTGAGCGTACCGTCCTTGACGAGTGCATACTCCTTGGAGCCGTCGACCTTCTCGACCTTAGCGTCGTCAGAGCTGCTGGAACCGGCATCGGAACCAGAGGTGGCGTTGGACGAACCACAGCCCGTCAGTGCAAGAGCGAGCGCCATGGCGCCCGTGGCTGCAAACGCGCCAAGCTTCTTGAGCTTCATAATCAGTCTCCTTCCAGTGACCCCGTTTGATTCAGAGGTCTGCAAAAACTGTTGGCTATTATGCACCCGGAATTACGAATCTGCAATGAGAAAACTGATTGAAACAAACCCATAACGTGAATGGAATACTCCACTTAGCAACAGTCATTACTGCTGCAATGACCTTAACAGTTTGATTTCAGCTGCATAACCTGCAAGTTCGTTCGGCGTCTCCAAAATAAATGGAAGTGCACGCAAGCGGCTATTCGATACAATATTCTGCATAACCTGCATACCGCCGCCAAACTCTTCACTACCCAGGTAGCCCTTGCCGATGCACTCGTGGCGATCCTTATGGGCGCCGCAGGGGTTCTTGGAGTCATTGATATGCACGGCGCGCAAGCGCTCGATACCCACCACGCGGTCGAACTCGTCGAGTACGCCGTCCAGGTCATGGATGATGTCGTAGCCAGCATCGCTCACATGGCAGGTGTCCAAACAAACGCCCAGCTTATCGGACAGCTCCGGGCACTTGGCGGCAACGCCCTCGATAATGCGCGCCAGCTCTTCAAAGCTACGGCCCACCTCGGTGCCCTTGCCCGCCATGGTCTCAAGCAATACCGTCGTCTGCTGTCCCTCAAACATCACCTGGCACAGCGTGTCGACAATCATCTGAATGCCGGCGTCTGCCCCCTGTCCCACATGCGCACCGGGATGGAAGTTGTAGTAGTTGCCGGGCAGTGCTTCCAGACGCTGCAAATCTTCCGCCATAGCCTCCAAGGCAAACTCCCGCGCCCGCTCCTTAGCGGAGCAGGGGTTATAGGTATACGGGGCATGCGCCACTAGCGGTCCAAAGTCGTTTTGCGCCATAAGCTCGCGCAGAGCCGCCACGTCATCCATGTCAAGGTCTTTTGCCTTGCCACCGCGCGGGTTGCGCGTAAAGAACGCAAAGGTATTGGCGCCAATGGATAGCGCTGTCTCCCCCATCGCCCGATAGCCCTTCGTCGTCGAAAGATGACACCCAATCGTCAGCATCTCCAGCTCCCCCTCATCAGTTGCGGTGAAATAGTTCCTGTTGGTGCCTTATTCTGCCGCAAACAGGAACTATTCCACCGCAAGTTATAAAAGGGTCATGAGGAGCGCGTTTTGCAAAAGGCTTTAAGCGCAGCCGTTACGGGGCCAGGCTGGAAACGTCGGCGCACATCGTCGAGACGCTCGGGAATTTCGATGTGCTGCGGGCAGTGACGTGCGCATTTGCCGCACTTGACGCAATTACTCACCAGCTTGGGCTCATTCGTCCGCACCGCGCTCGCCGTAAAGTATTGCGACAGCCCCGTAAACCAGCTGTGCGCATAGCTCGCGTTGTAAGCGGCAAAGCAGCCGGGAATGTTAATACCCTTGGGACATGGCATGCAGTAGCCGCATCCCGTGCAGGGCACGCGATTCGATTTTTCAAACTCCGCCAGCACGCGTGCGATGGTATCGAGCTGAGCGGCTGTCATCGAATCCGGCAGGGCCCGATCGGCCAGCACCGCGTTCTCGTCCACCTGCGCGGTATCGGTCATGCCCGAAAGCAGCATCGTGACTTGAGGATGGTTCCACACCCACGAAAGGCCCCAAGCAGCCGGCGTCTTCAGGTACGGATCGCGTACGTCATCGAGCACGGCGCGGGCCCGCGGAGGCAGCTTGCCCGCCAGGCGTCCGCCCAAAAGCGGTTCCATCACAAACACCGCGAGCCCGCACTCGGCGGCTGCTATAAGTCCCGCCGTTCCCGCTTGGTAGCGCTCTCCAGCGTAGTTGTACTGAATCTGGCAAAAATCCCAGTCATACGCGTCGAGCATCGTCAGGAAGTCCGCCGCACTGCCGTGATACGAAAAACCTATCTGGCGAATACGCCCCGCAGCCTTTTGGTGCGCAATCCAGTCTTCGATGCCCAACGCCACCACGCGCTCCCACTGGGCGGGCGAAGTGATGTTGTGCATAAGGTAATAGTCGATATGGTCGGTCCGCAGGCGGCGCAGTTGCTCGTCGAAGAACCGGTCGAAATCCTCCGCGCACTTGCACGAAGCGTGCGGCAACTTAGTCGCGAGCAACACGCGGTCGCGCAGACCCAGGCGCTCAAGTGAGGCGCCCACGCACACCTCGTTACCGGGATAGAGATACGCGGTATCCAGATAATTAATCCCCTGCTCCACCGCACGGGAAATGATGGCATCGGCTGTCTTCGCATCGGGGTGTCCCGGCGCACCGGGAAATCTCATGCAGCCCAGACCCAGAGCGGATATTCGGTTACCACTTTTGGGGTCAACGCGATATTGCACGGCCCCTCCTTTCGCCATCAGCGCCCCGGCAAGGCGAAACACAATGGTCACGCGGCCGAAACATCGTGGAATCGCAATCGAGAACGTATCGTAACGCAGCAGAAATCGAGCTGTCACGGCACCGCTTTAACATCAGCAAAAAGCCCGATGAAAGGAGCCGCCCATGCCCGCGCTCGACCTTTGGAACCTCGCCTCCCAGCTCAAAAGCAACGATTATCGCTGGGTCGACCTCACCCACACGCTCTCATGCGACACCCCGCACTGGTTTGGCTTTAAGCCTTTTGAGTCCACCAAGCTCTTCGACTACCTGCCCGGCACGCCCGAGGACATGCTCGCGCCCATGCGCTGCTTCCAGTATTCGGTTGCTTCGCAGTACGGCACGCATGTCGACGTACCGCGCCACTTCCATGTTGACGGCCGTTCCCTTGGAGAGATTGAACCCATCGAGTTTATGCATCCGCTCTGTGTGATCGACAAACACGAGGAGTGCGCCACAAATCCCGACTACGTCCTGACCGCCGAGGACCTCAAAGCATGGGAGGATGAGCACGGTCGCATTCCCAAAGACGCTTTCGTCGCCTTCCGCTCCGACTGGTCCAAGCTCACCGACCTCGAAAACAAGGACGAGGACGGCCAGCCCCACTACCCCGGCTGGGACCTCGACGCCATCAAATGGCTTGTAGAAGAGCGCAACATCGGCGCCATCGGCCACGAGCCGGCTGACACCGACCCGGCGAGCGTGACCACGCGTGAGGACGCCTACCCCTACCCCGGCGAGCAGTACATCCTCTCGGTCGACCGCTATCAGATCGAGGTCATGGACCATCTAGACGAGCTTCCCGCCACGGGCGCCGTCATCTTCTGCACCTTCCCCAAGGTGCGTGATGGCGTCGGATATCCCGCACGTGTCTTTGCGGTCTGCCCCGCGTCATAAGTTCCCATGCGTTTGTTCTTCTAAATACGGCCATCCGGTGCACGCGACATGGCCCGGCGGCATACAATCCATCAGGCGCCCCATACGCGGGCGCCTTTTTATGGGGAGATGATTCACATGCAGATCAACAAGGTCGCCTTCATCGGCAAGGGCGGCGTGGGCCTGCTCTACGGCAGCATGATCGCCCAAGCGCTCGGCAACGACGCCGTCGAATACGTTATGGACGACGCGCGCTTTGAGCGCCACGCGGGTGATGCGCTCACCGTCAACGGCAAGCCCTGCGCGCTCAAGTCCGTCCGCGCGAGCGAGGCGACACCCGCCGATCTGGTCATCCTCACGGTCAAGACAACCGGGCTCGATGTGGTGCTCAAAACCCTGGAAAGCGTCGTGGGACCCGACACGCTGATCGCGTCGCTGTGCAACGGCATCACGAGCGAGCAGAAGATTGCCGAGCGCTTTGGCTGGGAGCACACCGTCCTTGGTATCTGCCAGGGCATGGACGCCGTATTCCTCAACGGGGAGCTCACCTATACCAATGCCGGCGAGATCCGCTTTGGTGCGGCAGCGGGCACCGACCCCGCAACCGTTATCGCCATCGACGAGCTCTACACGCGTTGCGGCATCGCCCATACCGTCGAGCACGACATCGCACATCGCATGTGGGCCAAACTCATGCTCAACGACGGCATCAACCAGACCTGTATGGCCTACGGCGGCACCTACGGAAGCGCTACGGAGCAGGGCTCCGAGCAGCGTCGTTGCTTTGTCTCCGCCATGCGCGAGACGCTTGCGGTCGCCAACGCCGAGGGTATCGAGCTCACCGAGGCAGACCTAACGCAGATGGTGCATCTCATCGAGGGGCTCGACCCCGCCGGCATGCCCTCGATGGCGCAGGACCGCGTCGCGCAGCGCAAAACAGAGGTCGAGGAGTTCGCGGGCACCGTCCGCCGCCTCGCGGCCAAGCACGATATCCAGGCGCCGCAAAACGAATGGCTCTATTCGCGCATCCGCGAAATCGAGGCCAGCTGGTAGCGCCCGGCGTGCTACAGCCTACAGCCTCAATAGCAAAGCCGCCGCTAGGGGCACTCCCCTTGCGGCGGCTTCCTTCTTCATCTATGGGCAAAACCAGCTTCACAACGGCTAGCGCCGCACCTGCGGCATCTCGTCCTCGTCATCGCGGCAAAGGGTCACGCCCGCGCTTCCCAGCAGCGCTGCTGCGATGAGCGCGCCGACCACAATAGGAGCAGCCCCGCACGAGCCCTGCATGCCTACGACAAGCGCAGCTGTAGGGCCAAGACAGCCAAGTACCAATGCGACGGCGGCGATAGCGATATCTCGAGCGTTCATGAGACCACTTCCTCCACGGGAAAGACTTTGTTTCTCATGACTTAGTGTGCCCCGCGCCCATATGCCCAACGTAGTGCCACGGTAAGGGCTCTGTTAACCCAAATACAAATATAAAACGAGCGCCTTTACGTTGCCCGAAAGCTCGATAAAGACGCCCGCCCATCATGTGCCTATTTTGCTCTGATGGCAGATTACCAACCGGTGTAGTAGTCGGTGGTTCCGGCGGCGCAGCCAGAGTCATAGACCTTGCAATCACCCTTGGAGCCCGTAAAGGTCGAGCCCTGGGCCATATCGCCCGCGGCAACAACGTAATAGCCGTCGGAATCGCGCCAGAAGCCCTCAGAATCCTGCGTCCATTCGCCCGTGCGGTGGTGATACAACACGTTGCTGCTGTAATAGGTCTCACGGCGCCCGTTGTAGTTATTGACACCCGCAGAGCGCGTCAGGCCCGATCCGTTCGCGTGGGACGCGGCAGACGCGTAGGACGGAGTGTAACCGGCGTTGTAGTACGAAGCCTGGGCGGCCTCGGCAGCCTCCGCCTCGGCTGCGGCGGCCTCGAGCGCTTCGCGCTTGGCATTCTCAAGCGCAGTGCGCAGCTCATCGAGCTCGGTCGACTTCGCGTCGACCTCCCCCATCGTCAACAGACTACCCGCACCGTCGATACAACCCTGCAGCACAGCGCGCTCGTCATCGGTAGCATAGTCGCCATACATATTCATAATGATCTGAGCGCGCATCTCAAGGGAATCGCGCTTGGCCTCCATCGAGGCGTTCCACTCCTGCATGGAACCATAACCATCGCCGCGATAATCAACGGGCTGTACCAGCGTCGCCTCGGACGGCGTAGATCCAACCGTATCGGACAGTGTTGCCGCGTGGGCATCAGTTGCGCCGGCGCCTGCCAAAAGTGCCACGGTCAGAGCGGCGGAAAGGGCAGCGGCTTTCGGTTTTCGTGAATCGATCCTCATGTAGCTGGAAACCTCCGTAGTGCGTTTTTGCTGCATTTGAGCTGCGTGTGATTCGATCGCGCTGCATAGTACCTCGAGCAAATCGCGACCTGCGGTTTTACTCAAAAGGCGCACGTCAATTGCGTAAAACTCACATCCTCTCAACAGGAGTTTTCCACAACTCAAATGCATAAAGCATGCCAAAAACCCTGTAATAGCGCCCTTCCTATGCAAAAAAGACGCCTGCGCAACCATTGCTTGCGCAGGCGCCTTGAGCAGGCATTTATGCAGTTATACCTATCGAGTCGCAAGGGGTCCTTGCACAAGTCGCCTTACTCGTCCAGCACGGCGAAGGCCTGCTTCAGATCCCAAATGATGTCCTCGGCGTTCTCGGTACCGATGGAAAGACGGATCGTGGAGGGCGTGATGTTCTGCTCGGCGAGCTCCTCGGCAGAGAGCTGGGAGTGCGTGGTGGTAGCCGGGTGCACGACGAGCGACTTGACGTCGGCCACGTTGGCGAGCAGCGAGAACACCTGCAGATGATCGATGAACTTCCAGGCAGCCTCCTGGCCACCCTTAATCTCAAAGGTGAAGATCGAAGCGCCGCCGTTGGGGAAGTACTTCTGATAGAGCTCGTGATCGGGGTGCTCAGGCAGGCTCGGGTGGTTCACCTTGGCAACGTGGCTGTCGCCGGCAAGGAACTCAACGACCTTCTTGGTGTTCTCGACATGACGGTCAACGCGCAGCGACAGGGTCTCGGTGCCCTGGAGCAGGACCCAGGCGTTGAACGGGCTGATGCAGGCACCCTCGTCACGCAGCAGGATGGCGCGGACATAGGTTGCGAAGGCGGCGGGACCGGCAGCCTCGGCAAACGAGACGCCATGGTAGGAGGGGTTGGGTTCAGCGATCTGGGCGTACTTTCCGCTCGCCTTCCAATCGAAGTTACCGCCGTCGACGATCACACCGCCCAGCGAGGTGCCGTGGCCGCCGATGAACTTGGTTGCGGAGTGGACAACGATGTTGGCGCCATGCTCCAGCGGACGGAACAGATACGGGGTGCCGAAAGTGTTGTCGACGACAACCGGCAGACCGTGCTTCTTGGCGATCTCGGAGATGGCGTCGATGTTGGGGATGTCAGAGTTGGGGTTGCCGAGCGTCTCGAGGTAGATGACCGTGGTGTTGTCCTTGATGGCACCCTCAACCTCTTCCAGGTTGTGGGCATCGACAAACGTGGTCTCGACGCCAAACTGGGAGAGCGTATGCTCGAGCAGGTTGTAGGAACCGCCGTAGATGGTCTTCTGAGCCACCACGTGGTCACCAGCCTGGGCAAGAGCCTGCAGGGTATAGGTGATGGCAGCGGCACCGGAGGCGACGGCAAGACCGGCCACGCCACCCTCGAGCGCGGCGATACGGTCCTCAAAGACGCCCTGGGTGGAGTTGGTCAGACGGCCGTAGATGTTACCGGCGTCGGCAAGACCAAAGCGATCGGCGGCGTGCTGGGAGTTGCGGAACACATAGCTCGTGGTCTGGTAGATAGGCACGGCGCGGGAGTCGGATGCGGGGTCGGCGCTCTCCTGGCCAACATGAAGCTGCAGGGTATCGAAACCAAAGGTGTGCTCGGGGTTGTTGATGAACTGGCTCATGATGATCTCCTTGATCGAACGAAAGTAAATAAATAAGAGAGAAGTAAGTCGCTGTCTCCTGATCACGCCGACGGGCGCAAACAGGAGCCCGGCATTCGACTTGGTAAGCAGTTCATATGCGGTCCTCCTTTTGACATCCCGGTTCCGTGGTCGGCTTAATTACCTACCGCCTTTGTGTGTTTTGAATAGTACGAGCGTTGCATCGCTCGGTCAATCACTTAAAAGCGCTAACCTGTTATCGGTTTTTTAGATAGCTATCGAAAGGACGGGCGCCGATGACCCTCCAGCAGCTTCGTTTTCTTATCGCCGTGGCAGAGTCCGGCTCAATCAACGCCGCAGCTCAGCGCCTCTATACCGCTCAGTCCAACATCTCAAACGCCGTCAAAAGCCTAGAACAAGAGCTCCATCTGGAGATCTTTACGCGCTCCAGCCGCGGCGTCACGCTCACCAACGACGGCACCGAGCTTTTGGGCTATGCGCGCCAGGTCGTAGAGCAGGCCGACATGCTCGAGGCACGCTACGAGGACGGTGGCACCCCGCAAGCCCGCCTCGCCATTTCCGCCCAGCACTACGCCTTTTCGGTCGAGGCCTTTGTCAACGTAGTCGAGCGCTGCCGCGACAGCAAGTTCGAGTTCATCATGCGCGAGACCACCACATCGCAGATCATCGATGACGTCCGTGCGTTTCGCAGCGATATCGGCATTCTGTATCTGGATGACTTTAACGCCCGCGTTCTGCAGAAGGCCTTCGCCGATGCCCGCGCAAGCTTCCATCCCCTATTCGACGCGACGGTCCACGTCTTCGTTAGCGAGCGCCACCCGCTCGCACGCCGCCCGCAGCTGTCCCTTGCCGACCTCACGCCCTATACGCGCTACAGCTTTGAGCAGGGAACCTCAAACTCCTTCTATTACGCCGAGGAACCTTTTAGCTATATCCCTTGCGACCGCAACATACGAATCTCGGACCGCGGAACACTTACTAACTTACTTATCACGTCGAACGGTTACACCCTGTCGACCGGTGTCCTCTCCAATGAAATGCAATGGGGCATGGCATCGATCCCGCTAGCAGACGCCCCAACGATGCACGTTGGCTACATCATGCACGACGAGCGCAAGCCCTCTCTCCTCTTGCAGCAATACCTCGACGAGCTCAACCGCATCATCCATGCCAACTAACAGTCCGAAGACGGGGTAGAAATCGTAGATTGCTGGCCCCCGGCGGGCATGGCGCTACAATGGTCACTCACACGAAACGTACCCAACGAAAGGAAGCCCGTGAAGGTCATCATCTACACCGACGGCTCGGCCCGATCAAATCCGGGACGCGGCGGCTACGGCGCCGTGCTCAAATACACCAACCCCGCCGGCAAGACCTTCACCTCCGAGCTTTCGCGCGGCTATGCCAAGACCACCAACAACCGCATGGAACTCATGGCGGTCATCGTGGCGCTCGAGGCGCTCAACCGCCCTTGCGAGGTCGAAGTCCATTCCGATTCGCAGTATGTCGTCAACGCCTTTAACAAGCACTGGATCGACGGCTGGAAAAAGCGCGGATGGAAAACCGCCAACAAGCAACCCGTCAAGAACCGCGACCTGTGGGAGCGCCTACTCACCGCCAAAAGCAAGCACAAGGTTGATTTCATCTGGGTTAAGGGTCACGCCGGTCACGAGCTCAACGAGCGCTGCGATGAGCTCGCCACCACGGCGGCCGACGGCAGCAACCTCGATATCGACGCCGGCTTTAACGAGAGCGACCTGTAATAGCGTTTTCGCGCAGCTTTATATCCCCACGCGCTACACTCATCCTGTAGACCAAACAACGCAAGGGGGATACATGCTGCGTATAGCGACCATCGGCACATCCATGATCACCGACGACTTCATCCAAGTCGTCAACGCCAACGACCAAGCCGCGTTTGTGGGCACGCTTTCACGCGATGCCAATCGCGGTGCCGCCTTTACCGCCGAGCGCGGTGGCGAGCGAAACTTTACTTCACTCGATGAGCTCGCGGCAGCTGCCGACGTCGACGCCGTCTATATCGGCAGCCCTAACGCACTTCACTACGAGCAGGCCCTTGTCTGCATCGCCGGTGGCAAGCACGTCATCGTCGAGAAGCCCTTCTGCGCCACCGAAGCGCAGGCGCTGGAAGTCTTCCGCGCTGCCGAGGCAGCAGGTGTCGTGGCCCTCGAGGCCATGCGTCCCCTCCACGACCCCGCCTTCCACGCCATCGAGGACGCCCTAGGCGAGATCGCCCCCATCCGCCGCGCCTCATTGCGCTTTGGCAAATATTCCTCGCGCTACAACGAGATTCTCGCGGGACGCGCCACCAATATCTTCGACTGCAATATGGCATCGGGTTCCCTCATGGACATTGGCGTCTACACCGTCGAGCCCATGGTCGAGATTTTCGGCATGCCCTCCGGCCTTACGAGCATGGCTACTCTGCTCGACCCCGCCACGCGACAGCTCACGCACGGCCCCATCGACGGCTGCGGTTCCATCCTCGCCAGCTACGGCGGTGGCCGTATCTCCGTCGAGCTCGCGCACTCCAAAATAACGAATGACCTGCTGCCCTCGCAGATCGAAGGCGAGCGTGGCACTATCCAGATCGACCATCTGTCCACGCCCCGCAACGTCCGCATCGACTATCGCGGCGATGTCGTACGTGACTCGGCGACTGAGGCACCGCGCGAACAGGGCGACAACGGCCGCGTGCTCGACCTTCCCAAATCGAGCAACACTATGGAATACGAACTCACAGACTTTATCAGCGCCATCGGCGGTATCGATAACGTAAAGGAAGAGATTTGGGAGACCCCGGCGGGACGCCACGAGCTCGGACACTACCGCGATGTCACGCTCGTCTCACTGCGCATCATGGATGCCGTGCGCCAGCAGGCCGGCATTACCTTCCCGTCCGACGCAGGCAAGCAGGCCTAGCGATGGGCTTCTTCGATGCGTTCTTCTCCAGCGTCACCGGCGGCAGTCGAGAGCCTCAAAAACCATCAAACATCGAGCTCGAGTTGCGCCGCAGGCTTACTGTGCTCGCAAGCGACGAGGCCACTCAAGACACTCCCCTGCGCTATTTCCTGCGCTGGGCGGGGCAAGTCCAGGGCGTTGGTTTTCGCTTTACCAACACCAACCTCGCGCAGGCACGCGCACTCACCGGCTGGGTGCGCAACATGGAAGACGGCTCGGTCGAGATGGAGATACAGGGAGCTCCGGCAAACATCCTATCTCATCTCGAGGCGCTTCATGCCTCCTACGAGCGCATGGGAACGCGTTTTCACCTCGTAGAAGCCCAGGCCCAAGCCCCACTTGCCAATGAAGACGGTTTCATTCCTCGTTATTAGTATTGTGTGCTAAATACGGTATCATTTACCTACGACCGTTGATAGAAAAGAGGCGAGGCGCATGGCGGTGCAAAGAAGGAATACCAGGCAGCGAAAGCTGGTTCTTGACGCCGTGCGCCAAAGCTACAACCATCCCACCGCCGACGAAATCTACAACGTCGTGCGCGCGCAGGATGACAAAATCAGCCGCGGCACGGTCTACCGCAACCTCAACCTCCTGGCCGATGCCGGGGAGATCCTCTCCATCAAGACACCAGGCGGCAGCCGCTTCGATCGCACGATCGAGCCGCATGCGCATATCATCTGCACCTCGTGCAGCCGCGTCATCGACGTACCGCTCCCCTTCGATGCCCAGCTCGACGCCAAGGCGTCCGAGCAAATCGGCTGGCACGTCACGTCGCACTACACCATCTTCGAGGGTCTCTGCCCCGACTGCCGGTAGATGTTTGGGACATGCCTTAAAATCTCCCTTTCCACCGATGGCGGCAAAAAGTAGATTTCTAGGCATGCCACATATATCTACTCGGCGAGCAGGCGATGCAGCTCCTCTTCGACCGTGCGCACGTAGCGGACGCGGTCGTTGATGCCACGCATAGAGGGATTGCAGTTCTCCATTAGATAGGGATGGCCCACTACATTGAGCATGTCGCGGTCGTTTTCGTTATCGCCAAACGCCATCATCTCATCGGGCGAAATTCCCAGGACACGACCGTAATCGGCAAGCGCGGAACCCTTACCCGAATCAAAGCCGATAAAGTCCGTCCACTCGGTTCCCGACGTCATCACGTCGACACAGTCGCTAAAGAGGCGGTCGAAATACTCCAGGGCCGCCGGCTGATCAATTTCGGGCGTCTGGAAGGCAATCTTAATGACGTCCTCGTCGATGTCCTCGGGACGGTCGACCACCGCCACGTCGCAGTGGACCTCATAACGCAGGTGGTCAACAAACGCATCGTTGCCGCTCATGGTGTAGAGGTGCCCCTCACACGAAAGGGTCACGTCGGCGTGGGGATACGCAACCACGGCATTCGCGATATCCATAGCAAGGCTACGCTCCATGGAACGCTTGACAACGGCACGACCCTCGCTCATCACCAGGGCTCCGTTTTCGCATACATAGGCGAGCTCATCGGCCACCGGGGCAAACAGGTAGCGTAAGCTCGCATATTGACGGCCGCTTGCCGGCATAAACACGATACCGCGACGATGCAGCTCATCGATAAGCTCAAAGGCCTCGGAACGCGGCTCGCGCTCCCCCGGATGCAGCAACGTGCCGTCCAAATCGCATGCAATCAGTTTGATTCCTTCAAGACCCATATGCTTTCCCCCACAGCATCTCATCAACAGCAAGACGGACTTTGATTGGTCGCCCCTCAAAGCCCGTCTTACACATACGCGCGCTTAGCCGCGCGTCTTTTTTACGATGGTAAAGTCGGGAGCCATGCTCACGACGACCTCCGCCGCACTCGACGCAAAGCGCCGGGCCGCATCGAGTTCACGGGTAACCACCGAGAGCCGAACACCCTCGACACCCCGGAGCATGCGGCCCAAAACAGGCTGCACCGGCGTATACATGCGCACGGTATGCTCGTCCGAGTCGCCTCGGAAAAGCGGCGCGTGCATATTGCCGATCTCCCAGCACGCATGCGCGAGCGCAATCGGGTCCATGCGGTCAACTTCGACTAAATAAACCTCGGCGCTGCGCAGGCGCACGACAACCGCCACGGGCGCCATGCCCGAACGGTCAATGGCGAGCACGTCGCCGTCGGCAAGACGACCGCCGTCGGAAGCCAGCCGAATATCGACCGTGCGCCCCAGCTCCGTCACGCCCGCAAACGCGCATACATCAGCCTGGTCCCAATCGAGCAGCAGCTCGTCAACTTCAAAGACACCACCCAGCTCCCGGCGAAGCAGGAGTTCATAGGACGGATCGTTGAGATTTCCCAAGCATGTCGTCGAAACCAAGCGTTCAGGCATACTCTAACCCTCGACCTCGACGAGCTCGATATCAAAGTTGAGGTCCTTGCCGGCCAGCTCGTGGTTGGCGTCGAGCGTCACGGCCTCGGGCGTCACGTCGATGACCACGGCGGGGACGGGCATACCGCTCGGCGTGGACAGGAAGAGCTTCATGCCCTTCTCGATCTGCTCGATGTTGGGAACCTGCTCGGCCGGGAAGGTAATAACCATCTCGGGATTGTGCTCGCCGTAGGCATCGGCAGCAGGAATGTGCACGGTCTTCTTCTCGCCCACCTGCATATCGACAACAGCGGCGTCGAAGCCCTTGATCATCTGACCGGCGCCGCAGGTGAACTCCAGCGGCTCGCCGCGATCGTAGGAGCTATCGAACTGCGTGCCGTCGTCGAGCGTGCCGCGATAATGAGTCTTGACCTTCTTGCCCTGGTTGGACATGGTAACCTCCGTGATAAGGGCGGCGCACAACGCGGGCCGCCGTGAACATATGGCGCTAACTATACCCTAGTCATACAATTCAAAGACAGTTTGCAAAGAAACGCTGCAACCGGAGGAACCATGGCATATCCCGTATTTGACCTACACTGCGACACCGCTGACCGCATCGGCTGGGCCACGCTCGATCTCGACCTGCGCTTTACCGCCGGCACCGACGGTTATTTCCCCGGCGACGAAACGCATCCGCAAGATTTCGACCTCATCGAGGGCAACGCCTGCGCCATCTCGCTCGCAAAGATCGGCAACACGCCGTGGGCACAGTGCTTCGCCACATTTGTCCCCGACGAGATTCCCACCGCCCACGCCGCGCGCTTCCAGGCGCAGATCATGGCACACATGAGCGGCCAAGCAATGCTCAACCACGACCGCATGGTCAACGTACGCAACGCCGCAGACATTCGCCCCGCGCTCAAAGACGGCAAGGTCGCCTGCATCCACACCATCGAAAACGCCACGTTCTTTGCCGAGGACCCCGCGCTGATCGAGGTGCTCAAGGGCCTGGGCGTACTCATGTCATCACTCAGCTGGAACGCGCAGGGGCCGCTCGCGAGCGGCCACGACACCCACGCCGGCCTCACCGCCGCCGGCATCGAGGCGCTCACGCAGATGGAGCACGCCGGCATGGTACTTGATGTCTCCCACCTCAACGATGAGTGCTTTGACGAGGTTGTCGCCCACGCCACGCGTCCCTTCGTCGCCAGCCACTCCAACTCCCGTGCGGTTTGCGGCGTCAAACGCAACCTTACCGACGACCAGTTCCGCACCATTCGCGACATGGGTGGCATCGTCGGCCTCAACTACTGCAGCGAGTTCCTTTCCAACGACGCAACCGACGAAACCGCCGCAGACGTCACCTTCGACCAGCTGGCGGCACATATCGAGCACTGGCTCGACCTGGGCGGCGAAGATGTCATCGCACTCGGCGGCGACTGGGACGGCGCCAAGGTACCCGACTTCCTCTCTGATGCCAGCAAGATGCCCGAATTCCAGAACATGCTCTCCAAGCACTTTGGCAAGACCGTGATGCAGAAGCTCTGCAGCGACAACGCGCTCGCCTTCTTCGAGCGCTATTAAGAGCGCAATTAATTTCGCATCCCTTGAGCGGGCCGGCATGCCGAGCGGTCGACATGCCGGCCCGTCCCCAATCTGAAGGATCACATTTGACGCAGCAATTTACGATTTCCGTACCCCGACCGGATGGAACGCTCATCCCCGTCGTCGTTACCAAAAAGCGCGTCAAGAACTTTAACCTACGCGTCACATCGAGCGGCGAGGTCCACGCCAGCGCACCGCTCGGCGCCAGCCGCGAGCGCATCGAAGCGTTTGTGAAGCGCAACAGCGCCTGGATTATCAGCCGACTTGCCCAACGTGAGCAACGTCAGGCGACAGCGCGAGAGCCGCTCAGCCCCTCGTCCATCATTGCACTTTGGGGCAAGCCCATCACGGTACAGGACGCACTCGATCACAACTTTGCATCGCCCGCACCGCGACCCAAGCAGGCCACCTTCGCAAGTTTTATGGGTACCGACGAATCGGACGAAAGCCCACAGGCCAAGCGGCGCGCAATCCTCGACGGCCTAACGTCCGACGAGCTCCAAGCCCACATCGACCAGCTCTACGCGTCCGAGGTCACCGCAGCGCTACGCGACATCGTGCACGCGTACGAAATCGCAATGGGCGTCACCGTGGCCCGCGTCTCCGTGCGCAGCATGAAAACGCGTTGGGGCTCCTGCACGCCCAAAACCGGCGCCATTCGCATCGCGCGCGAGCTCGCCGCCTACCCTGTCGAATGCCTCGACATGGTTGTCGCCCACGAGCTCGTCCATCTGCTCGAGCCGAGCCACAATCAGCGCTTTCACGCCCTGCTCGACACGTACTGTCCCAACAATAGAGCACTGTCTCAGCGGCTCAAGCAGCCACCCCTCAACAAGCTCTAGCGTCGACTAGCGCACGCGCTCGATCTCGACGCCGCAGCTTGCCAGGGGCAGGCCAACAGGAGCCCACGGCTTATCGAGCTTTATGCGCACACCAAGCAGCGAGGGATAACGGCGCAGCAGCATCTGGGCTGTCCCCTCGGCTGCCGCCTCGATGAGCTTAAACGTATGCTCGCGCAGATAGCCATCGACATCGTGGCACACCGAGCCGTAGTCAATCGAGGCGTCCAGGTTATCGTGCTCCCCCGCCGCGCGCAGGTCGGCATAGAGCACCAGAGAAACGATGAACTTCTGACCCAGCGCGTTCTCCTCGGGATACACGCCATGGTTGGCAAAAACCTCCAGGCCGTCAATGACAATACGATCGGCATGGCGCAAATCGTCATAGCTCACGTGAGGCACCGCCGTTGCGGTGGATATTTCGCCCCTTCCACGGCGGGCGAGCTCGGCGCCTTCGGTCTTGGTTGCATTCTCGGGCAGTTTCTTGTTACTCAACGCGATCGTCTCCTTCGTTTAGAACCCCGACCGCGCAAACTAACTACACGCGAATCGACAGGTTCTTTTTATCATCGCTCCAGTTGCAAGCGTTGCGCGCGGGGCATGCAAAGCAGGCACGCGACGCTTTGTCGGCTGCATAGAGCAGACGCTCAAGCGGTTGGCTGTTCACGCGCAGCTTTCGATGGCCCAGAATGGCCGTCTTAATGGCTGCGGCATCGGCCGGCTCAAACGCCACGTCATCGGGCATGCCGCCGAGAATCGCATCAGCGACGCGTTCGCTTGCAACATCATGGGATATACCCGATTCATACTGTTCATCTTTGCCGATATCGTGAAGAAGTGCTGTGGCGTAGATGACCTCGCGGTCAAATTCGAGCTGCTCCTCGAGATTCTTGATCCACATAATGCGCGCGACATCGAGCAGATGGTCAATACCGTGGCGGCAGAAGATGCGCCCCGATTCCAACTGTACGATGTTGCCCAGGTGCCGCCGGAACAGCCCGTTGGCACAAATGTAATCAATGCGAGGCATGGCACCAAAGGGGGCCAGGCCCGAAGCCATAAAGCCGCGACGCGACGTCCCCTCATCGGTCTTCGATGTAAAGTCGTTGACGACTCTCATGGTTAGCGGCCCAGCATCCTAAAGAAACGCTCCTCGAGCGCGGGATCGGTCTCAAAGACGCCGCGGCGAGCAAGCGTCACGGTCTTGGTGCCGGGCTTTTGCACGCCACGCATCGTCATGCACATATGCTCGGCCTCCATCAACACAATCGCTCCCTGGGGAGCGAGATAATCCATGAGGGCATCGGCAACCTGTGCGCACAGTTGCTCCTGCAGCTGAAGACGGCGGGCATAAACCTCAACCGTGCGGGCGAGCTTGGAAAGCCCAGCCACCCGACCGTTAGGGATATAACCAATGGCGGCCTTGCCATAAAACGGCAGCAGATGATGTTCGCACAGCGAGTAGAACGTGATGTCGCGCTCGATAACCAAATCGTTCGAAGCGACGGCAAAGGTTTTGGACAGGTGTTCCTCGGCACTCTGGTCCATACCGCCGGCGATCTCACCATACATACGGGCAACGCGCGCCGGGGTCTCCAGCAGGCCCTCACGAGTTGGGTCCTCGCCTATGCCCTCAAGCAACAGCTTAATGGCGGCCTCGACTTTTTCCTGATCGACCATCTGGGCCTCACTTTTCCGATTTCACGTTCGCGCTATGGTACCACGCCCTCCGGCATCGACCACAAGCTACATAGTATGGGTCGAATAGACCGGATCATCACGCCAAAGTTCAACCGCATCACAAAGCGCAACGCCCTCGCGCTCAGCACGGGCGCGCGTAGCGTTCATATCGATCACGCGCTGGTTGCTCGAACCCCTAAAGCGCAGCGAGATATCGTACAGGTCCTGAACAAACGGGCCGTCCACCAGCATGTCAAGGCAGGCAAGGATGCGGTCCGTCACCTCGGTATGATGACGACCACCCGGCATAAGCTCCTCGAGCACGTCACCGGTAAAGCACCAAATAGTCTTCCCCGACCCCACTGGATAGGCCGCGCGAACACGCTCGACAAACTCAACGAGCCCCGCCTGATTCTCGGGCTCCATGGGCTCGCCACCCAGAATCGTCAGACCATCGATAAAGGGATGATCGAGACTCTTGATAATCTTGTCCTCGACGGCACGATTGAACGGCTCACCCGCAGCAAAGTCCCACGCAACAGAGTTAAAGCAATTCTTGCACCCACGACGGCACCCGCTTACAAACAGAGAAGTACGAACGCCTTCTCCATCAGCAATGTCGAAATACTTAATGTTCGCGTAGTTCATAGGTAACTCTCCCGGGAGGCCGGGACATATCATCCCGTCCTCAAACATTCTCGGCCTGCGGCCTGCGAAACTGCGGGCGGGACGATATGTCCCGGCCTCATGCAAAGGGTAACTCAATGAACGAAGCGAACATCGAGCATAGGGTTCGAGGTCCAATAAAAACTGGGTTGCGGCTCAACCACCATCG
>URSO01000008.1 GCA_900550415.1 uncultured Collinsella sp. | reverse complement strand
TTCCCGCCGCCACGGCAAACGTTGTCTGGGTCGTCGGCGCCTCGGGGCTCGGCAAGCCCATCAACGAAGCCGTCCACCGCCCCGAGCTCTTTTGCGAACGTTGCGGCTGCGAGCTCACCGACATCGCCACGCCCGAGCGCGTCGCCCAGGTGCTCAATGCCGAGATGCAGGCGCTGAAGCTCAGCACCGCACGCGTCATGCTCAACCAAGTCGACACACTTGCCGACCCCACGATGGCCGACCGCTTCGAGGCAGCTCTCGACCGCCCCATCGTCGCCACCAGCCTCCAGGAGTAGCCCTATTAGCGGGGCACGTAGCGACCGGGCTGGGCTCCGGTGGGCTCGCCGTCGCGCGCGGCCAGCACGCCGTTCACAAACACGGCCTTGGCGCGGCCATGTGCTTCAAAACCCTCGAGTGGCGTGTAGTCCACAGCCTGATGCTGCGTCGCGGCGCTGATCGTCCAGCGCGCCTTGGGATCCCACACGCACACGTCGGCATCGGAGCCCTCGGCAAGACAGCCCTTGCGCGGATACATGCCAAAGACGCGCGCCGGGTTCTCGCTCATCAAGTGGCACAGATCCTCGGGACCCAGCTGACCCTCAAAGCTCGTAGCGATCGCGACGGGGCGATGCTCCACACCGGGCCCGCCGTTGGGAATCGCGCGGAAGTCGTCGCGCCCGCGGTCCTTTTGCCCGTGCAGATTAAAGCTGCAGTGGTCGGTCGCAATCGTATCGATCTCGCCGGCCACAATCGCCTCGCGCAGGGCCGCACGGTCGCCGGCATGGCGCAGCGGCGGGCTCATCACATACTTGGCACCCGCAAAGCCGTCCTCGCCCTGCTCCAAGTAGCAAGTATCGTCGAGCATCAGATACTGAGGACAGGTCTCGACATAAATATTCTTCTGCCCGCGCGCCTTGGCAGCGCGAATGGCCTCGAGCCCCAGCTTGGTCGAAAGGTGCACCACGTTAACCGGCGCGTCGCCGGCCAGGTGCGCCAGATACAGCAGACGGCTCATTGCCTCGGCCTCGCACACATCCGGACGGCTGAGCGCATGGCCCTCGGGCCCGTGGATACCCTGCTCAAACACGCGCTTCTGCAGCTCATTCACCAGCGTGCCGTTCTCGCAATGCACGCACAGGATACCGCCAACACGCTTGAGCTCCTCGAGCACCTCGAGCGTCTCGGCATCGTCCAGGCGCAAATGATCGTAGGCAAAGTAGGTCTTGAACGACGATACGCCCGCTTCGCGCATGGCCGAGAGATCGGCGCGGTTGCGCTCGTTCCACTCGGCGAGCGCCATATGAAAGGCGTAGTTGGCCGTGCAGGTTCCGTCGGCGCGGCGATGCCACTCGGCCAAGGCATCAGGCATGGTCACGCCGCGATCGGCCGTGGCGTAATCCACAATGGTCGTCGTGCCGCCGCAGGCAGCCGCGCGCGTGCCGGTCTCAAAGCTATCGGCCGTCCAATCCATGCCGGTCCAGCACTGCATGTGCGTGTGGCCATCGATAAAGCCGGGAAACACCCAGCAGCCCGCGGCATCCTCGACAGTATCGTCGGCGCCCGGCTCAATCGCCGCGGCGATCCGCACGATCTTATCGCCATCCATGGCAAGATCGGCGCGGCGAAGCCCCTGGGGCGTCACGAGCGCACCGTTTTTGATGATGATCATAATTGCTCCTTATTGGTTGATGCAGTTGGCCACGCGATCAAAATACGAGCAGGCGGCGATATGCTCCGTTATGCGTCGCTGTCCCTTGGCGGTATCGACGTCCCACAGCTCGTAAGCACGTGCCTCGACCAGCACCACGTCGGTACGGTCCTTAAGGATCGAACCGCCGCCGTCCTTGCCCTCAAGACACATAAGTGCATCGAACAATTCCGCCGGAAAGAGCACCGGGCTCGAAGGCTCGCCGTTGCACGCAAGACGCACCGGATGCTTGCGGCCACGCTCGTCAAACGCACGAACCATACCCTCAAAAGAATCCGAACTCACAAGCGGCTGGTCGCCCGGCAAAAAGAGGCAGCCTTTCCAGTTGCGTTCGACTCCCCACGAAAGGCCCGCACGGACGCTTTCGCTGCGCAGTTTGCCATCGTGCAGCACGCACGGGCAATGCTTGTCCTCGCAAATCTGGGCGACCTCGGGCCAACGCGTCGAAACCACGACGTCAAAGCCCCGGGGAACCGAATCGATGGTCCGGGCAATCAGCGGCTCGCCATAGATATCGGCAAGCATCTTGTTGGAGCCAAACCGCTTACCCTCGCCCGAAGCCATAATGACGCAACCAAGTTTCATGGCGATACCTCCCCTGAAACCATCGTACCCATAACTCGCGCCGCGGGGCATCTGCATCGAAAGCGCTTATCCCGCACGCCCACGATGCAAAAAGGGGCACCCCGCCGGTTGGCAGAGCGCCCCCTTTACATGGCTTACCTCAACCCAGCTTTAGGCCTGGAACCAACGGGCGGTGTTGCACTCGTCGAGGGCCTTGAGGGTAGCGGCGGGATCGGCAACCTTCTGCAGGAACATCATGGCTGCGATGGCGTACGGCTTGTAGCTGGCCTCCTTGTACATGCCCACGCGGTGCATGTCGAAGACGTCGGCGTTGACCTCGCCGTGCTCGCAAGAGACACCAGAGATGTCGGCGGGCAGCGGATGCATAAAGATGGTGTCCTGGCCGTTGGCGGTCTTCTCCATGAGCTCGGTCGTGGAGCACCAATCCTGATGCGTAGCGTTCTGAGCGAGCAGCTCCTTCTCGAGTGCAGCGATGCCGGCGTCGTCGCCCTCGGCGTACAGGTTGGTGCGCTTCTCCATGGCGGCAAACGGAGCCCAGCTCTTCGGGATCACGATGTCGGCGCCCTCGAAGGCCTCGGCCATGGTGTTGACCTGCTTAAAGGTGGTGCCGGACTCGGCGGCGTAGCCCTTGGCGCGCTCGACGACCTCGGGCATGAGGTCGTAGCCCTCGGGGTGGGCCAAAGTGACGTCCATGCCAAAACGGGGCAGCAGGCTGATCAGCGACTGCGGACAGGACAGCGGCTTGCCGTAAGAGGGCGAGTAGGCCCAGGTGACGGCAACCTTCTTGCCCTTGAGGTTCTCGAGGCCGCCAAACTCGTTGATGAGGTAGAGCATGTCGGCAGAGGACTGCGTGGGGTGATCGGAGTCGGACTGCAAGGAGATGAGCGTGGGACGGTGATCCAGAACGCCGTCCTCGTAGGCCTGCTGGACAGACTCGGAGACCTCGGCCATGTAGGCGTCGCCCTTGCCGATGTACATGTCGTCGCGGATGCCGATGACGTCGGCCATGAAGGAGATCATGGTAGCGGTCTCGCGGACGGTCTCGCCGTGAGCGATCTGGGACTTCTTCTCGTCCAGGTCCTGCAGCTCAAGACCGAGCAGGTTGGCTGCCTTAGAGAAGGAGAAGCGCGTACGGGTGGAGTTGTCACGGAACAGGGAGACGGCCAGACCCGAATCGAAGATCTTGGACGAAACGTTGTTCTCGCGCAGCTCGCGCAGGGCGTCGGCGACGATGTAGAGCGCCTTGAGCTCATCGGTGGTCTTGTCCCAGGTGTGCAGGAAGTCGCTGCCGTACATGCCCTTAAAATCGAGGCCGTTCAGCTGCTCGACGAGCTCGGTAAACTTGGCGTCCATGTAAATATCCTTTCCAAAGATGAAACGATTGCAATGAGTAGATGTGCTCCGGCATGCGCGTGTGGCTAGAACATGCAGAGCACTATGACGAGGACCCGCTACCGTTGAGGAAGCATGGGAGATAACGACCGCGGGCCCCAAGTCAACAGGGGGTGCCGGGGACACGAGCTGTCCCCGGCTCAACAAGATCGAGGAATGGGACTAATCGATCTTGTTGTTGGTCAGACCGGCGCGGAACACGGTGGCGTCGCCATCGGCCTGGCTCGGATCGTAGAGGTTCAGGGCAGCCACATACATGGCGGCAGCGGTGACCAGGTCGTCCTTGTAGGTGACCTCGTTGGGAGCGTGAGCCTGAGACTCGGCACCCGGGCCAAAGCCGACGCAGGGGATGCCATAGCGGCCCTGGATGGAAACGCAGTTCGTGGAGAAGGTCCACTTGTCGCACAGCGGACGACCGGTGCGCTTGTCCATGCTGGGCTCGCAGCCGATGCGCTCGTCACCGAACATGGCCTTGTGGGCGTCGACGAGGGCCTTGACGTGCGGAGCGGTCTCCTTGTTGATCCACGTGGGGAAGTAAGCCTCGGTCTCGTAAACCTCGCCGGTCCAGGACGGACGGTCGTACATGTACATGGAGACCTTCACGTCGTCGCCGTACTTCTTGGCGGCCGGCAGGTTGCGGATCTCGTCCAGGCAAGACTCCCAGGTCTCACCGGCGGTCATACGACGGTCGATGGAGATGGCGCAGGAGTCAGCGACAGCGCAGCGGCTGGGGCTGGTGTAGAAGATCTGGCTGACGGTGCAGGTGCCGCGGCCCAGGAAGCGGGCGTCCTCGAAGTGCTCGGGGTTGTACTTAGGGTCGAGCATCTTGACGAGGCCCTTGATGTCGGTCGACTCGTCGCAGCCGTTGTTGTTGAGGGCGCGGACGTCGGCGATGATGTCGGCCATCTTGTAGATGGCGTTGTCGCCGCGGTCGGGAGCGGAACCGTGGCAGGAGGTGCCGTGAACGTCGACGCGGATCTCCATGCGGCCGCGGTGACCGCGATAGATGCCGCCGTCGGTGGGCTCGGTGGAAATGACAAACTCGGGCTTAATGCCGTCCTTGTTGTAGATGTACTGCCAGCACATGCCGTCGCAGTCCTCTTCCTGGACGGTGCCGACGACCATGATCTTGTAGCCCTCGGGGATGAGGCCCATGTCCTTCATCATCTTGGCAGCATAGGTAGCAGAAGCCATGCCACCCTCCTGGTCGGAGCCGCCGCGGCCGTAGATGATCTCGTCGGTCTCGTAGCCCTCATAGGGATCGGCATCCCAGTTCTCGATGTTGCCGATGCCGACGGTGTCGATGTGAGAGTCGATGGCGATGATCTTGTCGCCCTCGCCCATAAAGCCCATGACGTTACCCAAGCCATCGACCTTGACCTCGTCATAGCCGAGGCTCTCCATCTCGGCCTTGATGCAGGCGACAACCTCACCCTCCTCGCAGGACTCAGAGGGGTGAGAGATCATGGCGCGCAGGAAGCGAGTCATATCAGCACGATGAGACTCCGCAGCAGCCTTAATGGCATCAAAATCGAGTTCTTTAGTCATAACAGTCAACCTTTCTACAAGGGTTTACCTACAGGTAGATATTTCAGATAGATCACTTGTGCCAAGCAGCGTGAGGTCGAGTACCCGGCAAGCAAGTAACCTTAGGAGGCGGACGGAGGACTTTGCTCCGTCGCGAGTTCCGCACGAGCCGGAGAGCACTTAATGTGCTCTCCGTGCGAGCAGGACTGTCCGAGCAGGGAGTAAAGTCCTCCGGCTGCCTCCGGACAGGTCAGTCTGCTAGCAAGTCGGGTACTCGCCCTCCCAGACGATGCGACGGTACTGATCCGGATCGGTGTCGCCCTCGGTGGAGAAGCAGAGCACGGAGCTCGTCTTGTCCAGGCCGATGAGCTCCTTGAGCTCGGCGTACTCGGGATCGAGCATGAGGGTCTCGACCAGGCCGGTGGTCACAGCGCCGGACTCGCCGGAGATGACGCGCGGGTCGCCCTTCTCGGGAGCGCCCAGGGTGCGCATGCCGCGAGCGGTGACCCAGTCGGGGCAGGACACGAAGGCGGTGGTGTGGTTGCGCAGGATATCCCAGCCCAAGATGTTGGGCTCGCCGCAGCACAGGCCGGCCATGATGGAGGGCATGTCGCCGTCCACGATGCGCGGGTCGCCGTCGCCGGCGACAGCGCCCTTGTACAGGCAGGCGGCAGGCGCGCACTCGACCACGACGAAGGTGGGCGGGTTATCGGGATACAGGTTGGTGAAGTAGCCCACCACGGCGCCGGCCAGCGAGCCCACGCCAGCCTGGACAAAGACGTGCGTTGGGCGGTTGATGGCCATCTCGCGCAGCTGCTCGGCAGCCTCGGAAGCCATGGTGCCGTAGCCCTCCATGATCCAAGACGGGATTTTCTCGTAGCCCTCCCAGGCGGTGTCCTGAACGATGACGCCGCGCTCGCAGGCATCGGCCTCGGCGGCGGCCATGCGCACGCACTCGTCGTAGTTGACCTCTTCGATGGTCACCGTGGCGCCCTCGGCGGCGATGTTATCGAAGCGGGGCTTGGTGGAACCCTTGGGCATGTGCACGACGGCCTTCTGGCCCAGCTTGTTGGCAGCCCATGCCACGCCGCGGCCATGGTTGCCGTCGGTGGCGGTAAAGAAGGTGGCCTGGCCAAAGTCCTTGGCAAGCTGATCGGAGGTCAGGTAATCGAAGGTGCACTCGGCAACGTCCTTGCCGGTCTCGTCGGCAATGTAGTTGGCCATGGCAAACGAACCGCCCAGAACCTTAAAGGCGTTGAGGCCAAAGCGATAGCTCTCGTCCTTAACGCACAAGTTGGACAGGCCCAGGCGCGCGGCCTGGCCATCCAGGCGGGCAAGCGGAGTGACGGTGTACTGGGGGAACGACTGGTGGAAGGCGCGGGCCTTCTTCACGTGGTCGAGGCTCATGATTCCCAAGTGCTTGTCATCGCTCTTGGGCATCGTGTTGCCCGCCCACTGGATCTTATCGGCCATACGGTGAACTCCTTAAGTTCTCTCTTGCCGGCCCCCGCATACGCGTTTCAGCCCATTCCCATTCATGCGACTGAACTTTTATGTGGATGCCAAACAAAAAGTTTGTTAGTACTGTTCTATCACACTTTTTGATTGGAAAACCTAACAAATTGTTTGTTGCCGTAATCGGTACCTTTTCGCCGCCGAACGGTCACATAACACAGCGACGCTTTCGTTATTTGCGAACAAGTGGGGTTTATGGCACAGTGAGCCCAAACTAATTTTTAGGAAGGCACCCATGACCCCCGCACAGATTGAGTTCTACAAGCGCCTTGCACACGGCCTGGCGCTCCAATTTGGCCCCAACTGCGAAATCGTCGTCCACGATCTGGAGACCGATGACGTGGACCACTCCATCGTAGTGATCGAAAACGGCCACGTCAGCGGGCGCAAACTGGGTGACGGCCCCAGCCATATTGTGCTTGAATCCATGCACGAGGGCACCGCCGACGTGCACGACCGCGAGCCGTACCTCACCAAAACCGCCGATGGCAAGCTGCTCAAGTCCTCGACCATCTTTATCCGCAACGACGAGGGCAAGCCCGTCGGCATTTTGGGCATTAACTTTGACATTACGCTCATGAAAGCTTTTGAGCGTTCGCTCGACGCCTTTACCGGCACCGGCGGCACGGGCTACACCGAGCCCGAGCCCATTACCAAGAACATCGGCGATCTGCTCGAGGACCTGCTGCACGAGTGCGAGCAGTTTGTGGGCAAGCCCGCGGCGCTCATGACCAAAGACGAGCGCATTCGTGCCATTGGCTACCTCGACCGTCGCGGCGCCTTCCTCATTTCCAAGTCGAGCGAACGCGCCTGCGAGTTCTTTGGCATCTCCAAGTACAGCTTCTATAGCTACCTCAATGAGGCCAAGGCGGCGGCCGACGACAAGTAGGCACTCGCCTAGATTGCCCCTCCCCTTTTGGGCGCGAGTTCTGGAAAGCTCGAATCCAAGACCGAGCCGCTTGGGAAGTTCCATATAATCGATGTCATTAGTATTTCGAAAGGGTGGAACAGAATGGCGTTGAGCAAGGCATCATGCACCGGTCGCGGATTGATTCCGGCAATTGGTGGACATGTGCACCGCATGTTCGATGAGGGTGAAGACGACCTGTTTTCGCTGAGCCTTGACGACGTGATGGATGATCGCCCGTGGACCGCCGACGAACTCATGGGTGGCGGGGCTCGCCCGTCAAGCCCCAATCCCGCACTTGCGCCTAAGCCCGCATCTGCGCCGACTCCTGCGCAGCCGCCTGTTTCGACGCCCGCGCCTACGCCCGCACCCATTTCGGCGCCCACGCCTGCTCCCCGCCCCGCAAGCGACCCGTCCGAGACGGCGGCATTTCTCGCTGCAGCGACGCGGAGCAAATCGGCCGACAGCACTGTTATGTACAGCGCCCAGCAGTTGCCTGTTCCTGCGGCACGCAAGCCTCCGGTCGCAAGGCTCGATGAGCCCGTTGCCCGTCAGGTTGCCTACGATTCGTGGGCTGCAGCCGATCTGGATGAGACCTCTACCGGCATGCCGGCGCTCGACGTTCCAGTTAACCCGCTTTTTGCCGCCAACACGAGCGCCGCGGGCTATGAGGGCGGTGCGGCATATTCCGATTATTCCGATGGCTATGCTGACGCCGGTCGCATCGAGACCGAGGATTATGGCACCACATCGAGCGATTATCTCAACGATCCGTACGCCGCCACGCCTGCACCGGAATATGACCCGGAGGCCGCGTCCGCACCGGCGTATACCAAAAGCACGGGCGAAGAGCGCTTCGCCGATTATTACGCCGAGGAAAAGGCGCTGCGTTTCTCGGAATTTCCGCAGGCAGTCAAGGTTGCCTTTATCGCCATTGTCATTGCCCTGCTCGGCGTCATTGCGTTTGAGGGATTCCAGCTGTTCCGCGGCCCCACCCAAGCGGAGTCGGAGACCCAGCAAAAAGAGGACGATAACCAGTACCTGGACATCAACACCCTCAAGGGCGACCCCAACGACGGGGACGAGTAGCGGGGGTTAAGGGAGGGCCGGAAGAGCCGGCGGCATGTTACGGCTCCAAAAGCCCTGCCATAAAGATGGGCAGATACAGCACGTCACCATCGCGGTGAAGATTACATTCCGCAAGTACCAGGGCGCGATCGATTCCGTAGCCCTTCGTCGCGAGCGCGTTGTCGAGCGCCGCATGGGACTTAAAGCTCTTGCCCGACTTGACCTCGATGGCAAGAACCTCCCCATCGAGCGTCTCCTCCACAAAATCGAGCTCGCCGACTTTTTTAGACGTAAAGTAGCGCAATCTGAATCCGTGGGCTTTGAGCTCTTGGGCAACGAAGCCCTCAAACGCCGCCCCCATGTTCATGCCAAAGGCGTCTTCCGCCCCCCCATCAAAAACGCCTTGGGCGACCCTTTTGGAATACGACGACATGAGCATTCCGGTGTCCAAGTAAAACAGCTTGAACAAATTTCGTTGCTCCCCCAATAAAAGGGGTGCCACGGGCGCCGTTACGTTATACACGGGAAGCGCGACACCCGCCTCCGATAGCCAGAGAAAATGATCTGTCACCTGCGAAAAACGTTTGACACCGTTAATCGATGACAGTTTGAATCGCTTGTTTTTGGAGCCGGCCTCGCTGGGAATCAGATCATAGATATCGCGAATAACCAAGCGTAGCTCAGGCGGAGCGTACTTTGCGATGTCATCGCGATACAGGGCGTGAAGATCGCGATGGATGTTTCGAACCTCGTCGACATTGCGCGTCGCCAAGAAGGAATTGACCGCGTCGGGCATGCCCCCCACCACCACATACTGATGGAACAGATTGAGCAAGCGGTCATACAGATAGCCGGGGAGCTCCTTTTCGTCCTTTAGACAACCCCTGAGCATGTCAAACGCTCCGGCAGCAACGCCGCTTGCCCAGCAGAACTCCTCAAAGTCGAGCGGGTACATCTGGACCTGCTCGACATACCCCACCGGCAGGGAATCGATGCCCTCGAGCTCAACACCAAGGAGCGATCCGGTAAGGATGTATCGAAAGTCGCCGCGCTGGACCAGGTATTTGATAAACGTCACTACGTTGGGGCATCGCTGCACCTCGTCGATAACCACAACGGTCTTGTTCGCAACCATCGGCTGCGTTGCAGCAATAGACATGCGCATAAGCAGGTCATCCGCGCTTTTTGCCGCCAAAAACGAATCGCGCACGGACGCGTCGGCGATAAGGTCGAACGTCACGACATTTTCGAACGATTCGCTTGCAAAGACGTTGACCAAATATGACTTTCCTACCTGTCGGGCGCCCTTGACCAAAAGAGCCTTGTTAGGCGACGAGGCAAGCCAGGATTCAAACTGTGCTTTTGCTTTTCTTTGCAGCATAAGCGTACCCCTTATTACGTGCTGTTTTAGCACTAGGATACACTTTTCCGCGGTTGTTAGGTGCTCATTTCGACACTTTTCCATAATTTGGGTGGCTCGAATTTGACACTTTTCCGTACTATTTTACGGCTGATTTCGACACTTTTCCGGATGTTTGCCGAATAATTGCCGCGCAATCAAGCGCCGTCTGTACATCATTTCGCAGGCGGCGCTTGATTTGTGTCCGCGCGCGCTGATAGACTTCCTCTTGTCCGCAAGGAGCGGGCGCGTTTTATCCAGAGTCGGGGTAGAGAGTTGGCTCCACGATCCCGACGCCAACCGGCCAAGAGGCACGGTGGCCCTGCCAACATCGATGAAAGGAGTCCGTATGGACAATTTCTCCGTACGCAGCGAGCGCAACTTCCACAATCTGGCAGCCAAGCCAAAACGAATTCATCTCCTGGACGGGCCGAGCGGCTATGCCTCGGCCATGGTCAAGAGCAGCCTCTCCCACCAGATGCGCTTTACGGTACAGAAGCTCGAGGAAGAGCTCTGTGCTGCTGGCAACCCGCATGTTCTGCAGATCAAGCTGCTCGGAGACGACTCACGCGAGCCGTCGAGTTGGAAGCTGTTTGCAGACGGCACGTGCGTTGCGGACGGATCCGGTGCCTTTGTCCGTGAGTGCTTCTGCGAGGGCGCCGAGGTATTTCTGGACCTGCGCCGCGACGCCGTCGAGACTGCCGAGCTGCGCCAGTGGAGCCAGAGGGAGTACGAGCTGCTGAGCGCTGCACGTGGGATCGCGGGGGTGTAAACAGGCGGAGCGCTCCTGAAGCCTTATTCCACACGATCGGGCGTACTCATCTGCAACTCGACTTGCTACCAGATGGTGTAATCACGTTCCACGTTGGTTAAGCCAGACCCCGGCCGGTCGTTGGTAAGTGAAACAACATCTCCCACCCATAGGCCTCTAAGACTGACCGTCCACGATAATCCAAGCGGTTAGCGTCTCCCAAGATCGCCATGGACACGTCTTCCAAAATGCCCTCTCAACTGTGCAGAAATAACAGCCGCCCATACGGTCGATGTGCTCCTTGCGTGTCTCGCTGACCACGCAACGATGGAAAACAGGTTCCTGGACGGATGACCCCTGAGGGGATGCATGAAATCGGCATCGAGGCCATCGTCTGTCGAACAATACCTGCCCATACCTTTAAAACATGAGAACAAGACGCCGGCGTCGGTATCGTTTTCAATTCAGTTTAAAACTGAGGAGATTCAGGAGCCAGCCGAATAAACTAAGACTCACTTAGTAATTGATAAATTTCTGACTGGGTATATAATATCTGACAGTAATAAGGATTCTTTACTATATGTGAGGCAGAAATGACTTCAACGGATGATGAACTAGTCAGCAGGCTCCAAGCTCACCTGTCAACCATTCGCAAGGCGGCGGGCTGGAGTGGCGAACGGCTTGCGAACGAACTAGGCATAACAAAGCAAACCGTCAGCAGCCTTGAGACGGGTAAAACGCAGATGACGAAGATGCACTATCTCGCCATCAGGGCGGTATTCAACAACGAAATCGCCGTCAGCGGAAACGAGGATCTGGCCAAAATAATTCAGCTATTCGTTGACCAACCAGTAGCACCCAAACTAGAGAAGATGCAAAATGCCCTTAAAGAAGGGGATGAGAAGGGGACACAACAAGAGGCAGCTACTAAGCAGAGCGCCATAGTTGGAGCAACCGCTCTCACCGCCGCCCTAATCCCCGCTTCATCAGCATTGATTCCGGCATTGGGCTCTCTTGCATATCAACTTGCAAAATCAATCAAGAAATGAGGTGTACAGAAATTGGAGCCGGAAAACACTGATCTGCCCGCAAAGAACAAAGGCCTCGTGTGGCTCGAGCAGCACAAAGTCCAGATTGGCATCGGTGTATTTGTGGCAATCAGTTCAATCGTTAGCATTACGATTGCCGCGAAAACGGGCCATACGCCTAAATTCAAAACTATTTGCAACGACGCAGACAAAGGTGTTGCCACGATTGCTAAGGCGGCGGAAAAGACCTCCTTGCCAGTGGTCAACCTTACCGGAGTCAAGAAGACCGCAATGGGACTCGGACATGACTTGCTTCTTTCGAATCAGGCAGTTAACAAGCGTCTCGTCTCCAGCGGAATGATGACAAAAGAGCCCTGGGGTTACAAGCTCACAGAAGTCGGCAAACTCTTTGGGAAAGAAACAGTCAAAGTAACGCGCGCCGGTTATACCTTCTCAAATATCGAATGGGATGAAGCGGTTGTCCCGTTTGTTTTTACTTCCGACGAACTTGCGAGCATTAACGCCAAAAAACTCGCATTGCGCAAGTCATAGCCCAGTAGTCAAATCTGATACACCGTGCGCCCCGCGTACGCAAACGAAAAGGAGATACCATGGTCATATACAGAACTCAAGAATGGAACGGATACGGAAAGCAAAACTACTACTGGTATGAATACCGCCGTGAGGGCGACACGGTTGTCAAATACAAGTGCAATAGGCGCAAGTTCTTCGATGGGGACGAAAGCAACTGGGAAGAAAGCGAGCATGAAGAAGATTCGTGGAGCATTGACGATCCCAATATGCCCGATTGGCTGAACGGCTACCTCTAATAACTATTAACCAGCAGCCCTTGAAAGCCCCACTTCCCACAGGGAACGTGGGGCTTGATATTGCCCTCCTGTCCGAAAGCACTTTCCATCTCAGCTTTCAAGCTAGGCAACCACAATGGTATGCGCCATGGCCGTCAGTTCACCAATCTCAATAAACCTGTCTTTTGTAATGCGATCGACCAATGCGCCGATTCTCTGGTCGGTCGCATCGACATCCCAAGCGATGCGCAGCCCGGGAGAGCCGCCAAAAGCAGCTGCTTACCTGATGCACAAAAGCGCAGAAACCCGCATCCCGAATATGGTGGGATGCGGGCACGGACAATCGTGTGTCCCATTCCAGGCGCGGATTCCGGGATGCGCTTTCCGTTTGAAGCTCCAACCGGAAAGCGCATCCCATTCTGAGCGCCAATTCCGGGACGCAGTTTCCGCTCCAAACAAAAGGCCCCGGCTCGCGATGGAGCCGGGGCCAAAGGCGCAGCGTATGCAGTTGATGCTGAGCATGGACAGCCCGTCAGTAATGGCCGTCCGCGCTCTACTCTACCCGCGGTGACGAGCGCGGCTGTACGGCGTATCCACCATGGGCAGATCCGGACGCAGCTTGCCGTCGAATGCGCGGTAGGCGTTCTGCACGGCGGGCGCCGTGGGGATCGTTGCGATCTCTCCAATGCCCTTGCCGCCGTATGCCACGGGCAGCAGCTCGTCCTTCTCCACGTAGATGGCGTGGATATCCGGAATCTCGGGCGCACGGAACAGCCCGAGCGTGCCGTACCTTGCCTGGGGTACGCAGTCCTTGAGCGGCCAGTCCTCGGTCAGCGCATAGCCCATACCCATGAGCACGCCGCCTTCGATCTGACCCTGGATGGAGATGGGGTTGACCACCTTGCCGGAATCGTGTGCGGCATAGACCTCGCTCACGCGGCCGTCATCATCCAGAATGACCACATGTGTGGCAAAACCGTAGCAGATGTGGCTCTTGGGGTTGGGAACATCGGCGCCCAGCTTGTCGGTCGGCTCCAGATACACGTAGCCAAACTCGCATCCCTCGAGCGCCTTGATGGTGGCCGCAGGGTCCTGAGGATGCATACCCTGGCCGGCGACGAGTTCCTGTGTGCGCAGCTGGTAGGCGCGACCGTCGTCGTACTCGATCTTGACGCCGTCGCCATGCGCGCTCACCGGAGCGGCGGGCGCAGGCTTGCCGGCCTCGATGCCAACCATGGCGTCGCGCAGCAGGAAGGCGGCGCCGCGCACGGCCTCGCCGGTCACGACCGTCTGGCGCGAGCCAGACGTGGTGCCGGAGTCGGGAGCGTTCTCGGTGGAGCACTCGCCGTTGGCAATGCAGCTCAGCGGCAGACCGCACGCCTCGGCAACGTCCTGCAAAAAGACCGTGTTGCAGCCCTGGCCGATGTCGGACGTGGCGGCATAGACCACCGCCACGCCGTCCTCGACGCGAATCTTGCAGCGACCGGCGTCGGGCAGGCCCACGCCCACGCCGGCGTTCTTCATGGCGCAGGCGATACCGGCGTGTCCGGGATGCGCGTAATAGGCATCCTTGACCTCGAGCAGCGTCTCCTTAAGCGCCGTGGAGCAATCGGCGATCTGGCCGTTGGGCAAAACCTCGCCCGGCTCGATGGCGTTACGGTAGCGGATCTCCCACGGATCCAGGCCGACCTTCTCGGCCAGTAGGTCGATCAGGCTCTCGAGTGCAAACTCGGACTGGCAAACGCCAAAGCCACGGTACGCGCCGGCAGGCGGGTTGTTAGTGTAGTAGCCGAAGCCGCGGATGTCGGTGTTCTGGTACTTGTAGGGGCCGACGGCATGCGTGCAGGCGCGCTCGAGCACCGGGCCGCACAGCGACGCGTAGGCGCCGGTGTCAAAGTTGATCTCGCAGTCCAGGCCGGTAAAGATGCCCTCGGCGTCGCAGCCCAGCGTAAAGGTGCCGTCCATCGCATGACGCTTGGGATGGAAAGCGAGCGACTCGGCACGCGTGAGCTTGCACTTCACAGGACGCTGGAACTTATATGCGGCGAGCGCGGCCAGGTGCTGGACCGAAACGTCCTCCTTACCGCCAAAGCCGCCACCCACGAGCATGGTCTCGACGACCACACGCTCGGGTTCGCTATCCCAGCCAAACATGTGGGCGCACTCTTTGCGCGTATCGTAGGCACCCTGGTCGGTCGACTGCACCTTGACGCCGTTCTTGTACGGGAAGGCGACGGCGCACTCGGGCTCCAAGAAGGCATGCTCGGTAAAGGGCGTGGTAAAGCGCTGCGTCACGGTAAATGCGCTCTCCGCCAACGCCTTGGCGGCGTCGCCGCGCGTCACATGGCGGCTCTGGCACACGTTGTCCTTGAGCTCTACCGTGTTGCCAAAGGCAAAGAAGCTGTCGTGCAGGCGCGGGGCGTCGGCAGCCCTGGCCTCGACAATGTTGCGCACGGGCTCCAGTGGCTCGTAATCAATCTTTACGAGCTTCTTGGCCTTCTCGAGCGTCGCCTCGTCCTCGGCGACCACCAGCACGATGGCATCGCCCACGCAGCGGGTGATATCGCCCGCCGCGATCATGACGTCCCAATCCTGGATAAGGTGGCCGACCTGGTTGACCGGCACGTCCTCAGCGCGCAGGATGCCCACCACACCGGGCAGGGCCTCGGCCTTGGAGGTATCGATGGAGAGCACACGGGCGCGCGGATACTTGGAGCGCACGGCGCTGGCGTAGGTCAGACCCGGCTGATCGAGCTCGTCGATGTCATCGGGATACTTGCCCTCGCCGAGCACCTTCTTGCGCACGTCGATACGGAAGGCGCGCTTGCCCACGCCGTAGTCGTCGCCGCGCTCCAGGTCCTCGTCGATCTGCTTTTCGCCGCGGAGCACCGCAGCTGCCAGCGAAATGCCCTCGATGATCTTCTTGTAGCCGGTGCAGCGGCAGACGTTACCGCGGATGGCGTACTTGATCTGCTCCTCGGTGGGCTCGGGGTCCTCGGCGATGAGCGCTGCACCCGCCATGACCATGCCGGGGATGCAAAAACCGCACTGCACGGCACCCACGGCGCCAAAGGCGTACACAAAGGCCTCGCGCACGTCCTCGGGCAGGCCCTCGACGGTCACGATGTTGCGGCCGGCGGCAAGGGCGGTGGTCAGTACGCAGGCCTTGACGGCCGCACCGTCCACATGGATGGTGCAGGTACCGCACGCGCCCTCGGAGCAGCCGTCCTTGGCGGAGTGAATATGCAGGTCGTCGCGCAGGTAGCGTAGCAGCGGCTTGTTTTGGGTCGTCGTGCGCTCGACGCCGTTAACGGTAAAAGTGAATTCCTGTGCCATGGTGATTCCCCTCTACACGCCGGCGGCGATGCCGGTGCGGTCGTGGATGGCGCCATGTGGGCAGACGACGGCGCACATGCCGCACGACAGGCAGTCCGCGCCGTCGATATGAGCGCAGTTGTCCTCGATGCGGATAGCGCCGGCAGGGCACTTTTTGGCGCACATGCCGCAACCGATGCAGCTCGTGTCGCAGATCTTGCGGGCGATGGCGCCCTTATCGGTGTTGTTACAGCGCACCAGAATGTTCTGGTAGCCGGGAACGAAGGCAATCACGCGCTGCGGGCACGCCATGCCGCACAGGCCACAGCCCGTGCACTTGGAGCGATCCACGCGGGCGATGCCATCGACCAGCGCAATGGCGCCGTAGGGGCAGGCCGTGACGCAGGCGCCACAGCCAATGCAGCCTTCGCTGCAGCGGGCGTCGCCGCCTGCGGAAGCACAGCCGCTTCCGCAGGCAACGTAGGCCACGTTATGTTGAATGGATTTGGCCATAAGAGACTCGCCTATTTCTTAAGAAGATACGGATAGCTGTCGCGCACGGCCTTGATGGTCAGGCGGACGGCCTCGGGAAGGCCGGTGTTGACGGCATCGACCGAGACAATGCGGACCGTGCCGGCGACGCGGACCTTAAAGTGATCCTCGTCCACGGCCAGGAAGCCCTCGTTCTCGGAGTTCTCCATGTCCTGTTCGTTCCAGAACAGGGTGAGCTTGTCCTTGTAGGGACGACCCTCCTGGTAGGGGCAGAACACAGCGCAGTTGCCGCACTCGTTGCACATGCCATCGACATGGACGACCTGATGCTTGGCCAGGCCCGGCACCTTAATAGCAACGTTTGCGCGGTTGGGGCACACGTCGCAGCAAACCTCGCACACCGAGCCGCAGCCCAGGCAGCGGGTCTTGGTGCAGTTGCGCTTGTCGCGGCACAGCGATCCCTTGCGCTCGTAGCAGGTGTCCTCGCGACCGGCCTGCTCGTTGCAGTCGGCGTACTTGTTAAAGTCCACGCCGGCGATGGCACGGGCGACCTCGGCGGCGTCGGCAATAGCCTCGACCACGGTGGCCGGACCGCGACGGCAGTCACCTGCAGCCCAGACGCCCTCGACGCCGGTGGAGGTGGCGGCAAGGCGGCCGCGACGGTCGTGCTCGACGCCCGCGGCGTCGTACAGGCTGGCATCGATGCCCTCGCCCACGGCGCAGATCACCGTGGTGGCGGAAAGCTCGACGGTCTCGCCCGTGGCGACGGGGCTGCGACGGCCGCTTGCATCCGGCTCGCCAAGCTCCATAACGTCGCAGGTCAGCACGGCGCCGTTGAGTGCCTTGGGCGCCAGCAGCTCGCAGAACTCAACGCCATCGGCAAGAGCAAGATCGAGCTCTTCCTCGTCGGCGGGCATCTGCTTCTTGGTGCGGCGATACACCAGGCGCACGTTCTTCACGCCAGCCAGGCGCTTGGCCACGCGGGCGGCGTCCATGGCGGTGTTGCCGGCGCCAATGACCACGACGTCCTCGCCCAGCTCGAGCTTCTCGCCCTTCTTGGCGGCCTCGAGGAACTCCAGCACATCGAGCTCGGCACCCTCGCCCAGGCCCGCAGAGCCGGGCATCCAGGCACCGGTGGCCACGACCACGTCGGTGAAGCCCTGGGCCTTGAGCTCGTCAATGGACTCCACGCGGGCGTTGAGCTGAACCTTGGCACCAAAGGCCAGGCAGAGCTCGGCGTCGTGCGAGATATCGTCGCTGGCGATACGGAACTCGGGGATCACGTGACGGACCACGCCGCCGAGAGAGTCGCGGGCCTCAAAGATGGTGACGGGCACGCCAGCGCGCGTCAGGAAGAACGCCGTCGCCAGGCCGGCCGGGCCGCCGCCGATAACGGCAACGTTGCGCTCGCCGTCGTTGGCGATGGCCTGGGCGCGCAGCTTGGGCAGCACGGCGGTCATGGCCTCGCGGGCGGCCTTGAGCTTGCTGGCGCGGATCTGGGCGCCCTCGGGCTCGTAGAATGCACGCTCGCAGGCACGGCCGCAGGGATGCGGGCAGATGGTGCCGGTAATGAACGGCAGGGCGTTGCGCTCGATGATGATGTTGAACGCGTCCTCGTAGCGACCCTCGTCAACAGCCGCCAGGTAGGCGGGAATATCCTGCTGGATGGGGCAGCTCGTGCGGCACGGCGTGGTAAAGCAGTCGGAAAGCGGGCTTTTGCCGGCGACCTTGCGGTCGGGCAGCGGGCGCAGCGGCTTCTTGTAGAGCGGGTTGGTGAGCGAGTCGGTCTGGATCGCGGTCACGGCCTCGAGCGAGACGCCCGCGAACGGCTTGCCGTCCAGATCGGTAAACTCGCCGGCCATCTGGCTAAAGCGCTCGTAGCCACCGGGCTTGAGCACGTCGGTCGCCAGGGTAACGGGCCAAATGCCGGCATCGTACAGGGCACGGATGTTGTAGACCGTGGCACCGCCGGAGTAGCTGATGCGCAGCTTGCCATCGAACTGCTCGGTAATGCGGCGGGCGGCCTCGATGGTCAGCGAGAACAGCGAACGACCGGACATGTACATCTCGGTGGAGGGCAGCTCGTTCCTCGTCACGTCGACGGGGAACGTGTTGGTCAGCTTGACGCCAAACTCCAGGCCGCGCTCGGCGCACAGGGCAATCAGGCGCTCGAACATGGGCACGGCGTCGGCCCACTGCAGGTCCTCGCGGAAGTGCGTGTCATCGAAGACGATGTAGTCAAAGCCCAGCTCGTTCAGGCGCTGGCGGGCAAACTCATAGCCCAGCAGCGTGGGGTTGCACTTGATGTAGGTGTTGAGGCCCTTTTCGGTAATCAGATAGGTCGCGATGCGCTCGATCTCCGCCGGCGGGCAGCCATGCAGCGTGGACTCGGTGATGGAGTTGGACACGCGAGCCGGGATGGACTCGACAAACGCGGCGTCGACATGCTCAAACTTGTCCAGGTTGGCGAGCGCCCATGCGCGGCACTCATTCCAGACGTCAGAGCCGCTGGCGTCCTTCATACCCTCGATGTAGGCGTCGACCTTGGGGCTCTTAATACCCTCGAGGTCATAACCCACGGACATGTTGAAGACAAAGCCGTCCGGGCTGCCCAGACCGTACTCGCGAGCGATCAGGTGGCAGGCAAACCATGCCTTCACGTACTCGGCAAAGGCCTGCGGAACCTCGAGCTCGGTCGACCATTCGCAGTTGTAGCACTCGTCCTGAGCCACGATGCAGGGCTTGTTCACACACTTGGAGAGCTCCTCGCCGTCCATAACCTGGACGGTCTTGAGCTCAAAGAAACGAGAACCGGCCACGTAGGATGCCACGATGTTCTGGGCCAGCTGCGTGTTGGGGCCGGCAGCCGGGCCAAACGGAGTCTCGATGCGCTCGTCAAAAATGGGAAGCGCGCCCTCCTGGTTGGTCGTGACCATCTTGCGCACGCCAAAGATGGCGTCCTGGGTCTTGTGCTCCTCGATGATCCAGTTCATCAACTGCGAAAACGGGATCGGCCTCATGATGTCGCTCATAGTGAGCTCCTCTCTGTAACGCCCGGCGAGACCGCGCGGCGGGCGCAAATACGGTGTAGCGCTAGCACAAGCGCCGGCGACCCCGCGGAGGTCGCCTATACGTGCGTCGGATGCGGCGAAACATCCGACGCGCGTGAATCTACTTGTAATTAGTACGTGCGATCGTTGAGCGTGCTCCAGAGCTTCTTGGACTCGGCCATGGTCCACGCGTTGATCTTGTCCTCATCAATGCCAACGAACTCGCGATCCTTGTACAGGACGCGGCCGTTGATGATGGTGGTGCGGCAGTTTTTGCCCATCATGCCAAAGAGCATGTGGCCGTCGATGTTCTCCTCGCTCAGCGGCGTAAAGGGCTTGTAGTCCATGACGATGACGTCGGCGGCAGCGCCGGCCTCGAGCACACCGAGCTTGCGATCGAAGTACTTGCTCGCCATCTTGGCGTTGTTCTCGAACAGCATGGTCATGGCCTCGCACCAGCCCACGTTGGGCATGGCGGCGTTGTGGCGCTGAATGATCAGGAAGACCTTGAGGCTCTCGAGCATGTCGTGGGTGTAGGCGTCGGTGCCCATGCACACGGGGATGCCGCGGCGGAAGAACTCAAGCACGGGGGCGCAGCCCACGGCGTTGCCCATATTGGATTCGGGGTTGTTAACCAGCCAGGTGCCGGACTCCTTGACGATATCCATCTCGGCGGGCGTCACGTGGATGCAGTGGCCGAGCATGGTATCGGGACCCAGCAGGTTGTGCTGCAGCAGGCGCTCGACGGGGCTGATGCCGCCGCGGTTGAGACGGGAGTCCCACACGTCATTCATGCCCTCGCACACATGGATGTGGAAGCCGGTCAGGCCGTTGTTGGCCTCGGCCATCTTGTCCATGGTCTCGTCCGAAAGCGTGAAGGTGGCATGTCCGCCAAACATAGCGGCGATCATGTGGTTGTCGTTATCGCGACGCTCCTTGGCGGCCCACTGGGCAAACTCGGCGTTCTCGGCAATGGCCTGGTCGCATTTTTCCTGGCCGCGGCGGTCGGAGACCTCGTAGCACAGGCACGAACGCATGCCCAGCTCCTGAGCGGCGTCCTTAATGGTAAAGAGGCTTCCCGGAATCTCGCAGAAGCTCGCGTGGTGATCGAAGATCGTGGTGACGCCATCGCGGATGGAGTCCAAGATCGTGGCGTAGGCGCTGGCCTTGGTGCCGTCGAGCGTCAGGTTGTCGTCGATCTTCCACCACTGCTGCTCAAGATTCTCCAGGAAGTTGGTGGGGTTGCAGCCCTTAATGGCAAGGCCGCGGGCCAGACCCGAGTAGATGTGGGTGTGGCAGTTGATGAGTCCGGGCATGATGAGGTTGCCCCGGGCATCGACGTACTCGGCATCCGGGTACTTGGACTTGAGCTCGCACTCGGGGCCCACTTCGACGATCGTATCTCCGTCAATGGCGACCGCACCGTTTGGAATGAACGGGGTCTGAGAATTGCGGGTAAAGACGGAACCGTTAGCGACCAGAAGCATGAATGCTCCCTTCAACATCAGGGGCGGGGTTTGACACCTCTGACATGGCGGAGTGCGAAGCGCCGGCCTACACCGGAAACGGGCCCTCTCCCGTCAACGCTTCACCAAAGGGACAAACCCTTTGAAGTGCGGCTTGGCGCCGCATGACGTCGGCGGACGAGGCGATGCGCCCGCCGACGAATAGCACCGAATTGGTTACTTCTTGCTCTCGGGCAAGACCAGATCCACGGCAGCGTCCTTGGCGGCATCGATGTGCTGAGCCACGACCGGCGTCTGCGGAAGGATCAGGTTAAGGACAATGGCCATGATGGCGGTGGGGGTCACGGCATTGGAGCCGATGACGGTGGACACCCAGGTGGGCATACCCTCGCCGGCAAGGCAACCGCTGGCCATCCAGATACCCAGGCCAAAGACGACGGAGGTACCGACGATGGTGGTAGTGCGCTGCGTAAGGCCCTCGCGGGTGAACATGCGCACGCCGTTCATGGTGATGGTGCCAAAGACGCCGACGGTCGCGCCGCCGATGACGGGCTGCGGGATAGCGGAAAGGACGGCAGAGAGCTGCGGGAACAGGCCGGCGATGGCAAAGACGGCCGCGATGATCACAAAGACCCACTTGTTGACGACCTTGTTGGAGCAGATGATGCCCACGTTCTGGCCAAGGGCGCTGGTGGGAAGACCGCCCAGCAGGCCGCCGACCATAGAGGTGAGGCCCTGGGACACGATAGCGCCGGAGAGCTCGCGCTCGGTGGGCATACGGTCGATGGAGCCCAGGCAGGCGGCGGAGACGTCACCGATAACCTGGATGGCAACCATGGGGAACACAACAGCGAGGGTAATGCAGACTTCGGGATCAAACTCGAGCGCGTAGGGCATGAGCTTGGGAAGGGCGAAGACCTGAGCGGTGGCGACGCTGGAGAAGTCGATCATGCCAAAGGGGATCGAAACGATCATGCCAACGATCATGCCAAAGAACACGGATCCCAGCTTGAGCGTGCCCTTGCCAAAGTTGGCGAGCGCAAAGACCACGGCGAAGGTGATAAGAGCGACGCACCAGGCCTGCGGAGTGCCCCACAGCGGCGTACCCATACCGCCGGCCATATACTTGACGGCCGTGGGATACAGCGAAACGCCGATGGAGAAGATGACCGTACCGGTCACGACGGGCGGGAACAGCCACTTGATCTTGCTGTAGGCCAGACCAAAGAGGACCGCGACGGCGCCGCCGACGATCTCGCCGCCCAGCAGCGCACCAAAGCTAAAGCCCGAGGCACCCATGGCCTGCAGAGCCGGCAGGAACGCGAACGAAACGCCCATGACGATGGGCAGGCCGCCGCCGATGCGACGGAAGGGAGCGAAGGCCTGAAGGGCCGTATCGATCGCCGAAAGAATGAGCGCGACCTGGATGATGTCGGTGCTCTGCTGGCTATTAAAGCCGTAGACGCCGGCCATGATGACCGCTGGGGTAATGATGCCGGCAAACGATGCCAGTACGTGCTGAAGGGCACACGGGATCATTTCCTTAACGGGAGGCATGCCTTCGCGAGTGAACAGGGCTTCAGTGCCGTTCGTAACCGTCTCCTGGGTCATTTGACCACCAATCCTCGAAGTAGTTGTTTTCGCATCTAACGCTCTATTGTGACGCAGTGCGGGGTTGAGGTTGTGCCTTCGTTGCATATCGTATTAAAGATGATTCTCATTCTCAATAATAATTTTTTGTTATCAGACTATTCTTCGGCTGAAATAACTCGTTTCCGCAGGTCAGGAATGTGTCTGGTCTAAATAACATCTTACTTTTCTTTTGGTCGACCGTTTACCGCCAAATACCTACCGCTCATCTGTATTACGCAATGTACCTGCGAATATGTGAGTCAATAGACATCGTGTTACCATGAGAAAAAATTGTTATGAACATTTCCGATTTCACCCAAAGGAGTTGCCCGTGAACGAGACCGTACGTCGCTTTTTGCCGATGGTCGATTTTCTGGAGCAGATACTCGGCAAAAACAGCGAAATCGTGCTGCACGATTTCTCGGATCCCGACCACGCCATCGTCGATATTCGCAACGGCATCGTGAGCGGCCGTAAGATCGGCGGTCCTGCCACCGATCTGGCGCTCAAGATCATGCACGACCCCAAGTATCGCGACCTGCCGTTTATTACGGGCTACGAGGGCCGCGGCGCCGGCGGCAAAACGCTGGAGTCAGCGACGTACTTTATCCGCGAGGATAACGAGATCGTCGGTATGCTCTGCGTCAACACCGACCTCTCGACCGTGCGCTCCATCAACACCATGGCGCAGCAGCTCATGGCGTGCTTCGACGCAGCGCCGACGCGCACGGAGCCCGCCCCTATCGAGGTCGAAAGCCTTTCGGAGTCCACACAGGAGCTCATCGACCGCAGCATTGCCGAGTTGCTGAGCGCGCGCGGGCTGGATGTAGCGTCGCTTGGTCAGAGCGACCGCGTGGACGTCATTCGCCACCTCAACGGCAACGGGGTGTTCATGCTCAAGGGCGCCGTGGCCTGCGCCGCCACCTCGCTGGGCATCTCGGAGCCCAGCGTCTACCGCTACCTGCAAAAAGTCCGCAAGGAGGGCTAAACGTGATCCCTTGGGGACGAAGGGAAACGGATCATTTTTGTCGCATCACTTGACAAAAGACCCTGCAGCTCGCACGCGCTGCAGGGTCTTTTTGCATGTCATGTTTAGTTGTGGCCAACGCCTTAGAGGGCGGCGACGACCTCGATCTCGACCAGACCGCCAGCCGGAAGAGCGGCAACCTGGAAAGCGCTGCGCGCGGGGAACGGGGCCTCGAACTTGGAGGCGTAGATCTCGTTTACGGCAGCGAAGTCGGCAATGTCAGCCAGGTAGACTGTGGTCTTGACGACATCGGCAAATGTGGCGCCGGCAGCGGTCAGCAGGGCCTCGACATTAGCAAGGGACTGCTTGGCCTGGGCCTCGACACCCTCGGGCAGCTTGCCGGTCGCGGGATCGATGCCCAGCTGGCCGGACAGGAACACCATGTTGCCGGTCTGGATACCAGGGGAATACGGGCCGATGGCTGCGGGTGCGTTATCGGAAGACACGACGGTCTTGCTCATGTTTTTCTCCTTACAAGTGTAAAAGGGAACGGGAGCGCGGCGTTCACACCGGGAGGCACAGTTCGGTCTGAACACCGCGCTTGATTGGGATAGTACTCAAGGTTTCCGCGCGATGCAAGATTATTATCACGCTGCGAGAATATTTTATCGCCCAACGGTTTCCCCGGACCGCTGAACGGTTCTCATGTGGAGCAGCCAGTCCAAGCTGCTGAAGACTTTATCCCGCTTAGAGCACGGGCATCGCCTGCCGCGACGGCACCACTATACTTTTGATTATCTGAGCATTTTGAAAGGCAGGATATGACCGCAACCGCCAGTCGAACCACCAACCGCAGACCCGAGCTTTTGGCGCCCGCCGGAGGGCCCGAGCCCTTTGCCGCCGCACTCGCCGCCGGGGCAGACGCCATCTACTGCGGCATGGGCAGCTTCAACGCCCGCCGCAAGGCCACCAACTTTACCGACGAGGCCTTTGAGCAGGCCTGCCGCGCCGCGCATCTGGCCGGCTCGCGCGTCTACGTCACGGTCAACATCGTCATCAAGGAATCCGAGATGAGCGATGCGCTGCAGCTCATCCATCGCTGCTCCACGCTGGGCGCCGACGCCTTCATCATCCAGGACTGGGGCCTGTTCTTTGAGGTCAAGCGCACGATGCCCAGCATCGAGACGCATATCTCGACCCAGGCGAACATCCACGACGACCGCGGAACCCTTTGGTGCCGCGAGCAGGGCGCCGACCGCGTGACCCTCTCGCGCGAGCTTTCCATCGACGAGATTGCCGCCATTCACGATGCCGCGCCCGATGTGGACCTTGAGGTCTTTAGCCATGGCGCCATCTGCTTTTGCTACTCGGGCCTGTGTCTGCTTTCGAGCTTTGCCATGGCGGGACGATCGGCCAACCGTGGCATGTGCGCCCAGCCCTGCCGCTTGCCCTACGAGCTGATCGACGAGAACGGTCGCTCGCTCTCCCCTGCCGGTCGCGAGCGCGCGCTGTGCCCGCGTGACACCAACACCTCGCAGCTTGTTCGCCGTCTGTATGACGCCGGCGCCGCGTCGCTCAAGCTCGAGGGCCGCATGAAGGCGCCCGATTACGTGTACTCCATCGTTGATGTGTATCGTCACGAAATTGACGACATGCTATCCGGAGCCACCGTTGCCAAGGACGAGGAAGCCGCCCGCCAGCGCCAGCTCAAGCGCTGCTTCAACCGCGACTTTACGCACGCCTATCAGGACGGCACCTCGGGCGACGAGATGATGAGCTATGAGCGTTCCAACAACCGCGGCCAGATCGTGGGCACGGTGCTCGGCAGCCGCCTGGCCAACCGCGATGTGCGCGGGCTCAAGCCCGACGACCGCCGTCGCCGCGCCGCCATCGCCCGCATTGAGCTGTTTGAGCCCGTGGGCAAGGGCGACCTGCTGGAGCTTCACCACGATAACGAGTTTGACCAGTTCCTGACCACCATTGCCGCCGATGATGCCGCTGCCGGCGATGTTATCGAGTGTCGCGTGCCCCGTAGCATGCCCGAGGGCTGCCGCGTCCGCGTGATTCGCAGCCAGCGTGCCATCGACGCCGCCGGCGCCGCGCTCAAGCGCGATGTGCTGCGCCGCCGCGCTGTTGATGTGTCCGTCGTGGCGCGCCTGGGCAAGCCGTTTACTGTCACACTCACCTGCTGTGACGACCCCGCGCTCACCGCCACCGCCACGGGCTTCACCGTCGAGGCCGCCAAAACCCGCGCCGTCGAGGCATCCGATCTGGTTGAGCACGTCGGGCGCATGGGCTCCTCTCCCTTTGAGGCCGCGAGCTTTGACGTGGCCCTCGACGAGAGTTGCGGCATGGGCTTTTCCGCCGTGCACAAGGTGCGCGCCGCCGCTTGTAAGGCGCTGGAAGAGGCCATTCTGGCACCGTACGAGGAGCGCGCCCGCACGCTCGAGCTACCGGCGATTGTCACCAATGATTCCCGCCCCGCGCCCGAGCACTACCGCGATGAGCCGCAGATCTGCGCTACCGTCACCTCGCTCGAGGCCGCCGAGGCCGCTCGCGCCGAGGGTGCAACGCGCATCTACATGACCACCGACGCACTCGATGCGGCCGAACTCTCCCCCGCCGATGCGTTTGAGCAGGGCATCGTACCCATACTCGACGAGGTCTGCCGCGCCGTTGACCACGTACGCGTTGACCCGTGGGTTGTTGCCGGCGCCACGGTCGCTATCGGCAATATATCCGAGCTTGCCCTGGCCGCCCAAGTTGGTGCCACGGCGGAGGTCCGCTCTTGCCTGCCCGTGCACAACACCCCTTGCATGGAGGCACTTGCCGAGCGCGGAGCCGGCGCGTTTTGGCTCTCGCCCGAGATCACGCTCGACGAGATTATCTCGCTTGGCGCCGCCGCGCCCGCGGTCCTGGGCATCACCGTTTTCGGCCGCCCGCGCGTTATGACGAGCGAGCACTGCATCCTGCAGGTGGCCAATGGCTGCATCCACGATTGCGCCAACTGCCGCCTGCGCGCCCGCAAGCTGTCGCTCAAGAATATCGACGGCAAGGTCATGCCGGTCCGTACCGACATCCACGGCCGCTCGCGCCTGTACGATGCCTACCCCATCGACCTTACGCCGCAGGTACCACAGCTGCTCGATGCCGGTGTGCGCCGTCTTATGGTGGACGGCACGCTGCTCGAGACGGATGAGGTGGGCCGCGCCGTCGCTCGCGTCCGCCGCGCCGTCGAGGCAGCGCAAGCCGGCCGCAAGCCCGCCGCCCGCCTGCGCGGTGCCACCTCGGGCTGCATGTTTGTGGGAATTAGTTAACCGAAAGGCTTACACGTGAACGAAGAACCTCAAGTCCTCTACTGCGATGCCTGGCTCATGGCTATCGACAAGCCCGCCGGCATGATCGTCCACGGCGACGGCACCGGCGAGCGTACGCTCACCGACTACGCCAGCGACCTGCTGCTGGCGATGGGCGACGGCTTTGCCGCGACCGACATGCAGCCGCTCAACCGCTTGGACCGTGACACCACCGGCGTGGTGCTGTTCTCACTCGACAAGCAGACGCAGCCCGCCTTTGACCAGATGATCATCGACCACGCGTTCGAAAAGCACTACCTGGCGCTCGCCGAGGGCAAGATCGACTGGAACGAAAAGCTCATCGACAAGCCCATCGCCCGCGACCGTCACGACAGCCGCAAGATGCGCGTCGGCGCCAGCGGCAAGCCGTCTCAAACGCGCGTGAAGGTGCTCAAACGTCTTAAGAGCCGTCGTGGCCTGCCCACGCGCTCGTATATTGATGTCGAGCTGCTCACCGGCCGCAAGCACCAGATTCGCGTGCACCTGGCGAGCGAGCGTCATCCCCTGGTTGGCGACGACCTGTACGGAACGCCGCGCCCCTGTGGCCTGATGCTCCACGCCCACAGCGTGTCCTTCACGCATCCCGTAACCGGCGAGCACATCCACATCGAAGCTCCCTGCCCCTGGGAGCCCTAAAACCTGCCAAAAAGGGACAGGTTTATTTTGGCAGGTTTTATCTGGACAAACGTCAAAACCACCACAAAGGTTCCTGCCCCTTCGCGGTGGTTTTGGCCTTAGCCCGTCCCTTGCTGTTAGACCGTGATGACGTTGTCCATTGACCGGTACTTGGCTGGGACCTCGCCTGCGGTAATAATCGTTGCGTCGCGGAAGTCCGCGAACTTGACGGGCGCCACCATGCCAAATTTGCTGGCATCCGAGATTACGAAGCGTTTGGCCGTATGGCGCATCGAGATGCGCTTGACCTGTGCCTCCTCGATATCGGGCGCCGTGAAACCCTGCTCGGCGGCAATGCCGTTAGAGCCCCAAAAGCCGCAGTTGAAGTTGTAGCGGTCCAGAGTTGCCAAGGCATCGGGGCCAACGAGCGCCTCGGTCTCGGGTTTGAGCTCGCCGCCCAGCACCACGGTACGCATGCCGCGCAAAGCGAGATGCTGAGCATGGAGCACGGAATCAGTCACATAGGTGACCCCTTCGAGATGCGGAAGATGCTCGATGAGCCTGAGCGTCGTCGAACCCGAATCGATGTACACAAAGCTCTCGGGCTCTACCAGCGCCGCCGCACGGGCGCAGATACGTTCCTTGTCGTCGTTATGGAGATCGCTGCGCTCATTAAGCGTTAGGTCGCGCGTCACGTGCGCGCGCTCAAGGCTCGTCGCCCCACCGTGCACCTTGGCGATACGGTGTGCGCGATTGAGCGTCTGCAGGTCGCGCCGAATGGTAGACGCCGTCACGCCCAGGGCCTCAGCAAGCTCCGGTACGGTAACCGAGCCCGTCTGCTGCACCATCGATACGATTGCGTTGAGCCTATCTTCCGCAAGCATCGCTTACTCCTCCTCGGGGTACACGACTCCCCAGTCGGCGCGAAGCTTGGTCATAAGCTCCATAACATCAGAAGCATAATCCAGCAGCTCGCGCTTGGAGTCGTCGCCGGCAACGGCCTTCTCAAGATCGGCCATCTCGTAGCACAGTGCGTAGGCCTCGGTGCCAGCGTGGACCTCCTCGCGGTGGCCGTCGGCAGTCCACACGATGGTCGCGTGATCGGCACGCGGATACTCGTTGACCTCGATATAACACTTGTCGAAGCTAATGATCGAGCGCTTGGGCTGCTTGGAGTGGAGCGTAAGGCTCACCACGCCCAGCTGCTGTTCGGCATTACGGCAGACGATGCCGCCCGCAACATCGACGCCAGTCTCGCAGGTGTTGCCTAGAGACACGACCTCGGCGGGCTGGCTGGCCATAAAGAGACGCATGACGGACAGGGCATACACGCCAATATCGAGCATGGCACCGCCAGCAAGGTTGCGGTTGTAGAAGCGATTGGTCAGATCGCCGTACTCCTTGTAGCTGCCAAAGTTGAGCTGAGCGAGATTCATGCGGCCGAACTCACCGGCATCCATGCGACGACGCAGCTCCTGATACAAAGGCATGTGGAGCACCGTGGTGGCGTCCATAAGGACCACGTTGTGCTCGGCGGCAATGGCACGGGCCTCATCGAGTTCAGCGGAATTGAGGGTAATGGCCTTCTCGCAGAGCACGTGCTTACCAGCTGCCAGCGCAGCGCGCAGATAGGTGATATGAGTGTTGTGCGGGGTGGTGATGTAGACGGCGTCGATGTTCTGATCGGTGTAGAGGTCCTCGACCGTTTCATAGACCTTCTCAATGCCATACTGCTCTGCAAAAGCCTGAGCCTTGGACAGTGTGCGGTTGGCAACGCCCGCAAGCTTGCGGCCGGCAAGAGCGAGAGACTGGGCCATCTGGTTGGCGATAACACCGCAACCGATCACTGCCCAGCGGAGCTCGGGAGCCGTAAAGATATCATCGGGGAATGGCTTGTCCTGGACCGAAGCGAACGCTGCTTTTGCGGCTGCCGCGGAGTCGAGTGGAGCCTGCTTGGAATCTACCATATGTGCCTCCTGTGTCATAGAACGTCTTGCATTTCGGATAGCTCTATATTCGCACAAACACGCGCGTCTGTGCGCGTTTTTGCGTATCTCACCGCTAAACGGTCATTTTTGTCCCGTAAACGGCGCATCTATACGCATATTCACGCAATCCCACGCACGCAAATACGCACAAATGCGAACCGGTCATTGCTCAGAGACAGGGGCTTATGCTTAGAACTCAAAAGACAGGATGATCCGCTTCGCCTTCGCTCATGGCGCGCTGCAGCTCTAAGGACCGTCCCAAACTGCCGACAGAAAAGGAACGTTCCAAACTGCAGACAGAAAAAGAACGTCCCCAGGCGCCGGCATTTCAAGAGCACTCATTTAAGTCTGTCCCCAATGAGTGGGAGTAATCAGAGACCCTTTGCGAGGGAGGCCGGACGTGGCCTTCCTCGTTTTTATTCATGGACTTTAGTCCGTGCCGCGCGGCACGCGCGGCATAGAAAGCCACCCGCTCAGCGGGTGGAGGCCAATTTCCGCTACGCGACAAAAACCTTCCCCCTAGCATGAGGATTGTTCAGGTCATCATACTAGGGGGAAGGTGATTGCTGTGGCCCAGAAAGCCAACAGCCTCGCGTACACGAAATGGCTGTGCAAGTACCGCATCGCACCGAGGTCAAGCTCATCGCCGCCATCGTCGAGAAGCACCCCAAGGTGCGCTTTGCCGCGAGCCGCACCTCGGCCCACGCCGACCTCTACGACCGCATGGAGCAGGCCCTGTGCGAGTGCGTGGCCAACGCGGTGGAGGTCGTCCGCTCCGACGTCAGCCCCGCGCTTCTTGTCCACACCGGTCCAAACCTCGTGGGTGTGGCGGTCCAGGGACTCTAGCGGAGGCGGGGCGTCCTGCCCCAAAAACAAATGCAAAAGACGAGCACTTCTTGCCGCTCAATTGGCAAGAAGCGCTCGTCTTTTCTTAACGCGTTGTATGGCGGAGAGAGCGCAAGTTACGCGAGCGCCCTTCTTGCCAGCTCGGCCGCGCCGAGGATTCCTTGGTCGCCGCCGCAGCCCGGGGCGCAGATGTAGCTCTCCATGTCCTTAAGCTCGGCGGTCTGGATGTAGCCACCCAGATATTCGAGGGTCTTCTTGCGGACGATGCCGTAGAGCTGCTCCTGGTGCATCACGCCGCCGCCGAGGACGATGCGGCGAGGCGAGTACATGAGCACGAGGTTCGCGCACATCTGCCCCAGATAATCCCCCTCGAGCGCCCACACCTCATCGTTGTCCGCGAGCTCGGCCGCGGGCTTTCCCCAGCGCGCGGCGATGGCGGGGCCGGAGGCGAGCCCCTCGAGACAGCTCGCGTGGCTCGGGCAGACGCAGCGTCCCTCCTCGGTGGGACGGGTCCTTACCAGCATGTGACCGGCCTCGGGGTGCAGCATGCCGTGAAGGAGTCTGCCCGCGCACATGACGCCCGCGCCCACGCCGGTGCCGATGGTCACGTAGACGGCGTCCTCGAGCCCCTTGCAGCAGCCGAAGACCACTTCGCCGAGGCAGGCAACGTTCACGTCCGTGTCGTAGGCCACCGGAATCCCGAGGGCGTCGGCGAACGCGGCGCGAAGACCATGGCCTCGCCACGCGAGCTTGGGCGTCTGGAGGATGGAGCCGTAGCGCTCGTCGTTGGGGTCGACGCAGGTCGGGCCGAAGGCGCCGATGCCCAACGCGTCCACATCGCGGGCGGTGAACCACTCGATCATCTGCGGGACGGTCTCGGCGGGCGTAAGCGTCGGGGTCTCCATACGGTCGAGGACCTCGCCGTCGCCGGACACCACGGCACAGACCATCTTGGTCCCGCCGGCTTCGAGGGCGCCGAGCCTCATTTGCTTTTCGCTCATGTGATCCTCCTTACAAAGGGACGCCCGCAGTCATGGTCAACCGCGGGCGCCCATAACGTTGGCTTGTTTCGAGGCGACCCTACCTGGGCACGCGGTCCTGCCTTGCGGCAAACGGGGCGAGCACGGCGTGCGGCTCGCTTTGGTACCAGTAGGCGACGGTGGAGATGTCGTCCTCGCGCTCGTAGAGCTTGATGTCGTCGTTGCCGAGGTCCTGGAACGTCACGCGCAGGTCCTCCTTGAACGAGATCGGGTCGGGAAGGTGCCACCTGTAGAGGCCGTGCCTGGGCAGCGCGTCGTCGTTAGTCGCGAGCATCGGATTCGGGTTCGGCTTGCCCGCGCTGAAGCGGTCGCGCGTGGCGTCGCGCGTCGAGCGGTACGGGTAGCCGGCGAACAGCGTGTTGAAGCACTGCGCCTCGGGCAACGCGTGGGGCGGCCTGTCGAGGAAGGCCCAGGCACCGCCGAAGTAGTCCTCGGCTCCCGTCGAGGTGACCGTGGGGAACTCCTCGTCGCCGTCGAGGAAGAACTTCATCTCGCCCTCGCCCCACCAATAGCGCTCCAGGGCGCACAGGGCCATGTAGGTGCCGACGTAGTAGCCCTTGCCGCGCACGCCGTCGAGCACGGTGTAGTCGACGCCCCTGCGGGTGCTGCGCTCGCGGTTAAAGCGGGCGTGGAAGTACATGGCGTCGTCCGGCACGTCGGTGAGCGCGTAGTTGAACGTGTAGAAGATGTACTTAATGAACCCGGGGTGCTCGCTCGTAAGCGTGACCTTGGCGTGCTTCCTGAAGGGCATCTCGAAGTAGCAGTTCATGCCGCCCGTCGGGTTCACGCAGATGGGCATCGAGTTGACGATGGCGCGCTCACCGAAGCCGTTGCAGAAGAAGTCGCCGACAGGGCACTCGACCGAGGGGGTCTCCTCGTCGTCCCAGTAGAAGCGCAGCACGAGGTCACGCATGACGAAGCTGCCAGCGGCGGTCTTGTCGGGGACGGTCATCCAGATGTGGCGGATGATGCCGGGGCCCTCGATGTCCGCGAGCGTGATGGTCTCGCCGGACTCAAGGGGCACGCAGCACGAGCCCTTGCGGCCGACGCCGAGGTGGCTGGCCGACATGGCGGCGCGGCCCTTCTCGCCCGTGATGTTCTCGGGGGTGATGGCGCGGCTTTCCTCACCGCCGTGCATCCACACGTCCTTAAGGAACTCTCTCATCGTCGACCTCCTCTATTCGTCGTCGTCGCACTCGGCGGAACTGGCACCGTTCACGTAGATGATCTGCTGGCGCGCCTCGTTGACGAGGGCGTCGAAGTCGAGTTTCTCGTCGGGGCGCGCGAGCGCGACCGTCATGGCGAGCGGGAGGTTGACACCCGCGATCACGTGGATCCGGTCGGAGGCGAAGCGGGAAAAGCGCTGGTTCACGCTGCCGCCGTACGCGTCGGTGAGGACGACGACCTCGTCAGTGCCCGAAAGAGCCGCCTCGACCGCCGCGTCGAGCCCCTCGCCGTTGTCGTTCACGTAGGCGCACACGGCGTTGACGGCGTCGCCCTTACCCGTAAGGAACTCGAGGGTGTCCTTGAAGCCCTGGGCGAGAAGGGAATGGCTCGCCACAACTATCTTTCTCATTGATTCACCAATCTCTTGGGTCGAAGCTAGGCGAGGATGCCGGCGGCGGAGGCGACCATCGCGAGGACGATCACCACGAGGATGAGGGCCGTCATGCTCGCGTTCTTCTTGGTAAGAAGGTAATACGCGCTTCCCGTGATGGCGGCGGGGATCATGGCAGGCAGGATCTTGTCGAGCAGCGGCTGAATCTCCATCGCGACGTCGCCGAAGCTGAAGCTAATCGGGCAGGTGACGCCGATGACCGAGGCGATGAGGCAGCCGACCACGGTGAGGCCGAGCACGGAGGCGGCGGCAGTGAGGTTGGGAAGCTTCTCGCTGAAGTCGGTGACGAGCTTCACGCCCTGCTTGTAGCCGAACTCGAGGGCGTGCATGCGGACCCAGAAGATGGCCAGGATGAGCGCGAACCAGATGCCGGCTCCCACGGGGTTGCCCTCGATGGCCATGTAGGCGGCGATGGAGCCCATGATGGTCGGGATCATGGTCATGAGCAGGGAGTCGCCGACGCCGGCGAGCGGTCCCATGGTGCCGATCTTCAGGTCTTGGACGGCGTCCGCCGCCGCTAGGCCGTCGCGCTCCTCCATGGCCACGCAGGCGCCAAGGATGATGGCGGCGAGCCAAGGCTGGGTGTTGTAGTAGCGGAAGTGGTTGTTGAGCGCTTGCTTATAGTCCTCGTCGTTCGTGTAGATCTTCCTCAGGACCGGCGAGAGGGCGTAGGCGACTGAGGCGCCCTGCTGGGTCTGGTAGTTGAAGGTGCACACGCTCATGAGCCAGCGCCAGTTCGCGTTGCGCAGGTCCTTCTTGGTGACCTTGTAGCCGGAGGGCTTGCCCTCGGCGACGGCGGTGATGTTCTCGTTTTCCATGGTTACTCATCCTCTCCGATGAAGGCGTCTGCGGAAGCGTGGGCGGCGAGCTCGGTGTCCCTCTCGGCACGCTGGTAGAACGCAATCGCGAGGGCAACGCCGACGATGGCGGCGCCGATGATGGGCACGTTCAGGAAGGCCGAGAGGAAGAAGCCGGCGAGCAGGTACTGGAAGTACTTGGCGGTTGGCATGTAGCGGAGCAGCATGGCGATACCGACGGCCGGGAGCATCTTGCCGGCGAGGGTGAGGCCGGAGAGGAACCACTGGGGCATGACCTCGAGGAGCCAGTTGACGGCGGGCTGGCCGAGCGTCACGGAGACAAAGACGGGCAGGGCGGCGCACAGGCCGAAGAGCGCGGGGCAGACCCACAGGATGGCGTTCATCTGATTGAACTTACCCTCGTTGCAGAACTTCTGGGACTTCTCGACGACAAAGCCGTTGAGAATCTTGGCGACGACGTCGAGCTGGATGCCGAGCATGCCGACCGGCAGGCCGATGGCGAGGCCCGTGTCGGAGCCCAGGGTCACGCCGTAGGCGGTGGCGATGATGGCCATCGTGCCGTAGTCGGGAATGGAGGAGCCGCCGAAGCCCGCGACGCCGAGCTGCATGAGCTGAATGGTGCCGCCGATGACAAGGCCGGTCTTCCAGTCGCCCATGACGACTCCGGTGATGAGGCCCCAGAAAACGGCGTAATTGACGAAGATCATCGGGATGCCGTAGTAGTCCACGTGCTTGATGAAGGCCAGCAGGGTCAAAAGGACGACCTGCAGGATAGTGAAGTTGACCATATTTCCCCCTTAGATGAGGTCTGCGACGGAGACGGGCTTGTCGGCGGGCACGAACTGGGCCGTCACCTTGACGCCACGGGCGATGAGCGCCTTGTAGCTCTGGACGTTCTCGGCGGAGGCGTAGGCGCGCTGGGTGAGCTGGATGCCGTCCTCCTTGACGAGCGAGCCGCCGACGACCAGCGACGGGAGCTCGACGCCCGACTCGACCAGGCGAAGCATCGTCTCGGGCTCCTTGGCGATGACGAAGACCTTCTCGCGGTCGTACTTGCCCGCGGCGAAGTTCTTGAGCGCGGTCTGCTCGGAGATGATCGAAACGGCCATGCCCGCGGGGCGCGCCATCCTCATGGTGGACTTCAGGACCTCGTCGCCGGCGACCTTGTCGTCGATGACCATGACTCGGGTCGCGCCCGACACCGGGGCCCACTGCGTCACGATGATGCCGTGAAGCAGGCGATTGTCGATTCGTGCCATAACAACACTCATGTTTGCTCCTATCAAATGAAGTTTTGCGTTCGGTACTGCCTCGGCACTATCCGGATTCGCGCCGGGCAAGGGGTTATCGGATTATTGAGGACGCGCGGTCAGCTTGCGGCGGCGCGGGGAAGGTCACTCGTCGAGCAGGAGGTCCGAGGAGCCGAGGCGCTCTTCTCGCGCCGGGGCGGCGCTCACGCTTATGTAGTCGAAGACATATGCGATCTCGCTTACGGGAACCTCTACGCGATAGCGCGTCGAGATGCTCGAGAAGCTCTGCCTGAAGGACTCGATGAAATCGGCGCGTTCCTCCTCGAAGCGGTCCTGGCCAACGTAGGTCTCAATGGGGTTTCTGGTAACAAGGCGCTCGACGAGACAGCAGAGGTGAACGTAGAGCCCAATGATGGCGTTGCTGCCGATCTTCTCGCCTGTCCTGCGCTGAAGCTCGTGCACGGCGCTCTCGATCTCATGGAATAGCCGCTCCGGGTCGAGGATGGTGATGGAGCGGATGACGTTCTGCAGCGTCATGTTCGAGAGCAGCTTCTCGTGGAAAGAAGAGAGCTCGGAAGCGTCAAGCCACCTGCCGAACACGGCATCAACCTTAGAGGCGGACGCCGTCGACATGATGTCCTCGAGGGCGACGAAGGGGACGGAGGCGACCCCGGGGTCTCCCGTGCCGATGACGGCGCAGACGCGGTGCTCGGAGAAAACGGCGTCGTTCGACCCGTTCGCGACGAGCTGCTTGAAGGGCCTCGTGAGCAGGCGCGCGCCTATGGTGCGCGGGAGGCTCTGCGAGACGAGCTGGCGTATCCTCTCCGCGGCGTCGACCCCGGACTCGGAGCAGAAGACGATGGCGTCCTCACGGTTGACGCGCTCGATCACCTTGCAGTGCGTCACGCACGCGGCGGTCGCATCGCCAAGAACCTCGGCGATGGACTTGCCGCCGAGCAGCCCGACCCCGATCTCGAGCGCAAGACCGGTAGAGACGTTGTTCACCACGCCGATAGTGGAGTCGGTAACGTTCTCGAGGGCCTTATAGGCCTCCTCCAAGGAGCCCATGTCGACGAGGAACACGACCCCGGTACAGTAGGAATGGCGGTCGACGAGGCGCTGGAGCGGACCGACGATGTCCTTCAGCTGCTGGTCGTAGGGCATGTCGACAGCCTCGTACACATGCATGCCGAGCATACGGTTCGCCGCGTCGGCGATGCTCGTCGCCGTTGAGTAGCCGTGGGACAAGATGACGCAGAGCGTCCGAAGGGCCTTCGCATCGCGAGACTCCGATGCGACGCACAGCGTCAGAAGCGTCTTCGTGAAGTGATCGAGCGAGATTCCCAGCGCCCCTTCCACGTCTGCGGCGACCTGATCGGAGACACTCGAGGCAAACGGCAATTCGGAGGTCACGGCACCGAGGAGATGGGAGATTTGCTCCGCACAGGCAGACTTTCGCTTAGCCAGGCCGATACCCGGCCACAACTGCAGGCAAATCTCCTGGGCCAGTAGAAAAGCGACCTTCCTCGAAAGCTCGATGCCATAAGAAGAGCCTGCGTCGGCAAGGACCGCGCCCACGACGCGCTCGAAGGCGCGCGACCTCGAGGAGGCGACGCCGTGGTCGAAGATCAAGTGATCCTCAACGCCGCGCACAGCGGAGACAGCTTGCGAGACAAGCTCGGAGACAGAGAGCTCCCCGGCGCAGAATCGCTCATCGAGGGAGCACAGGGCATCGAGCGCCTGCTCGACCGGCCCTGTGCTCTCGGCGGCATCCAGAGACGCGTCGATCAGAACGCCATCGTCGGGCTGTTGATCGATCTGCGCGGAGGAGAGGAGCCCGCTGGGAAGAAGATACGGGCGAACGACGACGTAGTCGCCCTCGCGATTGAGGAACGCTTTGGCACAGCAGTTCGTCACGCAGGCGCGCAAGCCGGCGATGTTATCGGAAAAGTCCGCGTTCACGAGGCAACGGTATGCGCCGCGGCTGATCTTCACATCAGAACCGATTCGGCACCCCTCGCTGCGCAGGAAGCTCAAGATGAGATCCTCGCGCTCCTCGGGGGTCCGCTCCTTGAGTGAGGGGACGCGGGCACAGATGGGCATTTTGCTGTAGGCCGAGGAAACCTTCAGGTCATCGGCGGAAAGCGTCGTCGAAAGAACGAGGCGAGCGCGCGGCGCATCCTGGGAGGCATCGAGCCCGAGGGCCGTCGCAAGGCAGTGCTCCATCGCAGAGGGAGAGAGTGCCTCGATGCCGTTGACAAAGACCACACCCCCGCGCGCTTTCGCGATCGACTCGTCAAGAAGCCCGTTGAACGAGGCGGCGTCCGGGACCCCGGCGCAGTCGATGCGCACATAGGAGGAGTCGCGGGACAGCAAGCCCTGGTTCTTGCCGTACTCGTACACAAGGCGAGAAAGGAAAGACTTACCGACACCCACGCCGCCGCTCAAGAGGATGGGCAGGCCAAACGGAGGGTACTGAACCGCAGCCTTGCACTGCTCGACAACGGAGCTGAGGCTCATGTCGAAGCCCACGGCACGCGCGAAGTCGCGGTGATCGGCGATTCCCGTCGCCTGGATGAGGTCGGCGAGCGAGGCGTACTCGCTTGCAGAGAGCTTTACCTGAAAACGCTTCTGGAACGCGCGGCGATGAAAATAACGGACAGGCCTGCCCGCCACCTTAACCACAAGACCGGCGCGAACAAGGTCGTTGAGGTACTGGCTCGCCAGGCTCCTGGAGATGATGAGCGTCTCGGCGATGTCGGAGGTGGACAGACGGGCAAGGTCGTCGAGCGAGACGGCAGAGGTGAGGGCCTCGAGATGCTCGAGAATCCTGTCCCTCATGTCGACGGGTTTCTTTGCCAAGCTGTCCTGTGTGGTCTTGTCCATGACTTCTTACCTCCTCGTACAAGGAGTATAAGGGGAGAACAGAGAACGGAAGGGGGCGCGTGGGGGAATCAACAGCTCCGAGGAAAAGTCCACCACTTGAGGGGCAGAAAACAACGGCCATTGAACATTCAGGGCCGACGCTCAACACTTCGGCTCGACACTTCGCTTTGGAAAGGGCCCGGCGCGCCGGGGTCCCAACATAAAGAAGGGCCCCGGCGCGCAGGGCCTAAAGCTTAACCATGCGCGCGGCGATGCGGGCGCAGTCGCAGGCGGCCTTCTTCTCGAAGGTGTTGTAGTCGACGACCCGGCCCTCGGCGCAGGGCTTGTCGCTGATGGCGCGCACGACGACGAGGGGCACGCCGTTGAGATAAGCGGCCTGCGCGATGGTGCAGCCCTCCATCTCGCAGCACAAGTCGCCGAAGGTCGCGAGGATTCGCTCCTTCTGTTCCGCGGGCGAGACGAACTGGTCGCCGGAGACGACGCGGCCCTTGAGGACCTTAATGTCGGGGGCGACGGCGGCCGCGGCGGCGCACGCCGCCAGCAAGGGCCGGAACGGATCGCGCAAGATCAAGGCGTCGCCCGGGAGGTCGGGCGTTACCGTCAGCCGGCGCCGCGTCTGCCGCATCATGAGGGAGAACGGCCTGGCCGGCGCATACGGCAGGAAGAGGTTCAAGGTGCACCCCGGGGCGGTCAACGAGGCCGACGTGTCGAACGTCGTCGCGCGCGGCTTCGGCGGCAGGGCGCCGTGCACCCATATATGCAGCGACCTGGCCTGCGTGCGCGTCGGGGCGTCGTGGAACTACGTCTGCCTGCTCGTCGACCTCTGCAACGGGGAGATCGTCGGCCACTCCGAAGGACCGAGGAGGGACGCGCGAGCTCCGAGCCAAGCTCTTGGATTACGTGCACTGGTACAACAACTTCAGGATCCACTCAACGCTGGGCTACATGTCGCCGGTCGAGTTCAGGGAGGCGGGGCCGTCCCTCCCGGAATCGTCCAAATAAGTGTTGCCAATCCATAGCCAATCCAGCCATCATCTTCGCGAAGGCGGACGTCAGGAAAAGCTCGGCTTGAGCTCGGTCGGACGCGGTCTGTGGGGCATCATTCAGGCTCAGGGGGTCTCCTTGTCTTCTTCGGTCGCAACCTGAATGATAGGGACGGCCCCTTCTCTCTTTCCCCTTCGTTTTCGACGCGTCACCCTCTCGGCGGGCTTAAGGCCCGCGCTCGCGGGTGCAGGGGCTACGCCCAAACCCCAAAAACGTAACGCCGTGCTCGAAGCGTTTCCGGACGTCAGCGTAATCTCAAATCCCGTTCGCCAACTCATGGGCAAGCCACCTGAGACTACTCATTTCTCCTACTGGCAATGAAGACCTGCGACCTGCAGTTTTGCAAGCTGCTTGAAAGCCACCTGCGTTGATTCACTTCCTATTGCAGCTGGCGGCTTGCACGCGAAAAGGCATTTAAGTTTCAAAACGGGCGTTTTCGGCGCTATCGAGCCTCCAAAGGCATCCCGCCGCGCCCTTTGGGACAAAAACAAAAACTCAAAGCCCTGAGTTCGAAAATAGTTTTTGGAGTTGTCCCGACTTTTGTCCCCGAAGCCGACGAAACGCGACAGGGTGTCACCTGGCGGCACTCGATTCGAGACGGCACCGAAAACTGGATGCAACCGGAATGACAGGACGGCAGAACCGAAGCCATCGAGTGGGGATAGAAAAAGGCCCGGGTGCCGTGGCATCCGGGCCTTTGCTAGCAACTTGATGTTGCGGGCAGCTTAGAACTTGTGGCCGCACTTCTTGCAGACGCGCAGCTTGTTCTTGCCGTCCTTCTCGTGACCGACGCGGGTAACCTTACCGCACTCGGGGCAGACGAGATTGACGTTGGAGGCGTCGATGGGAGCCTCCTGCGAAACGATGCCGCCCTGCTGGTTGGCAGCGTTGGGCTTGACGGCCTTCTTGACGACCGAAACGCCCTCGACAACGACCTTGTTCTCGGCGGGGAGAGCACGCAGGACAACGCCCTGCTTGCCGCGATCCTTACCAGAGAGAACCTGGACCTTATCGCCCTTCTTGATATACATATATCTCCCCTAACTACAGGGTCTCGGGAGCGAGCGAGACGATCTTCATGTACTTCTTGTCACGAAGCTCGCGAGCGACGGGCCCGAAGATACGGGTGCCGACGGGCGAACCATCGTTGTTGATGACAACGCAGGCGTTCTCATCAAAGCGAATGTAGGAGCCATCCTTGCGGCGGATCTCCTTAACGGTGCGAACGACGACGCAACGGACAACGTCCTTCTTCTTGACGTTGGCGCCAGGGGTAGCCTCCTGGACAGCACCGATGAACACATCGCCGATGCCTGCATAACGACGCTTGGAACCGCCAAGCACCTTGATGCAGCGAATCTTGCGAGCGCCGGAGTTGTCGGCGACGTTCAGCATGGTTTGCATCTGAATCATGGTAGATGTTCCTCCGAACTAAGAACCGAAGAGAGGTGCGCAGCCTTTATACGGCCCGTGGTATGCAAGCCAGGCATACGCACATCTTCGGAAACGTACAAGTCGTAAGAGCGACTGCTTATTTAGCGCGCTCGACGACCTCGATGAGGCGCCAACGCTTCATCTTGGACATAGGACGGGTCTCCATAACGCGGACGGTGTCGCCCACGCCAGCCGTGCACTCCTCGTCGTGAGCGTGCAGCTTCTTGGAGCTGGTCATCATCTTGCCGTACTTGGGGTGACGCTTGCGCTCGGTGATGGTGACAACAATGGTCTTGGCACCGGAGACGGAGGTAACGACACCCGTACGGACCTTACGCGAGTTACGCGAATCAGTCATGTTCTCTCCTTAGGTCCTACTCGGCGACAGCGGACTTCTCCGCTGCGATCTCGCGGGCGCGCTGCTCCGTGAGGACGCGAGCGATGTCCTTCTTCACGGTGTTGACGCGAGCGGTGTTGTCCAGCTGGCTGGTGGCCATCTGGAAACGAAGGTTAAAGAGCTCGGCGCGCATTTCCTTCAGCTTCTCAACGAGCTGAGCGTCCGAGAGCTCACGAATCTCTGCGGGCTTCATTAGTTCTCCTCCTTGGCGGCGGCGGCGTCCTCAGCAGCCCACTTGGCCTCGAGAGCGGCCTCCTCAGCCATCTCCTTCTCGATGCGCTGCTCAGCGTTCTTAGCAGCAACAATCTTGGTCTTGATGGGAAGCTTGTGCTGTGCAAGACGCAGAGCCTCGCGAGCGACCTCCTCGGGCACGCCCTTGACCTCGAACATGATGCGGCCGGGCTTGACGACGGCCACCCACTCCTCGGGGTTACCCTTACCAGAACCCATGCGAGTCTCGGCAGGCTTCTTGGTGATGGGCTTATCGGGGAAGATCGTGATGTAGACACGACCGCCACGCTTCATGTAGCGGGTCATGGCAATACGAGCGGCCTCGATCTGACGGTTGGTGATCCAATGGGCCTCGAGAGCCTGGATACCAAACTCGCCGAAATGCAGCTCGGTATTACCCTTGGCCTGGCCCTTCATGGAGCCACGCTGCACCTTGCGGTGAAGAATACGCTTAGGGGCAAGCACTACTGACCCCTCCTCTCGGAGTTACGACGACGAGGACGGGAAGAGCCCTCGAGTGCAGGGTTGGGAACAGGCTGGCCCGGGAGCTTCTCGCCCAGGTAGATCCAGACCTTCACGCCGCAAGCGCCCATGGTGGTGCTGGCGACAGCCGTGCCGTAGTCGATCTTGGCACGGAGGGTGTGCAGAGGCACGCGACCCTCGCGGTACCACTCACGACGGCCCATCTCGGCACCGCCGAGACGACCGGAGCACTGGATACGGATGCCCTTAGCGCCGGCCTTGCGGGCAGACTGGACAGCCTTGCGCATAGCGCGACGGAAGGCAACGCGGCCCTCGAGCTGCTCGGCGATAGACTGAGCAACGAGGTTGGCGTCGAGCTCGGGGCGCTTGATCTCAACAACGTCGACGGAGAGCTGGCCCTTGGAGACGCCAGCGACCTTCTCGAGCTCGGTGCGGAGGGTATCGATCTCGGCACCCTTCTTACCGATGACAACGCCGGGGCGAGCGGTGAGGATGATGACCTTCACCTTGTCGCCAGCGCGCTCGATCTCGACGCGGGAGACAGCTGCGCGGGAAAGACGCTTCTCGAGGTACTTGCGGATCTCGAGATCGTTACCGAGGGTCTTAGCGTAATCCTTCTCTGCGAACCAGCGGGAGCGCCAGTTCTCGGTGATGCCAAGACGGAAGCCGGTGGGGTAGACTTTCTGACCCATACAGCTTTACGCCTCCTTTCGAGGAGCAACGACGACGGTGATGTGGGAAGTACGCTTCAGAATGCGAGAAGCGGAACCCTTGGCGCGGGGACGGATGCGCTTAAGCGTCGGACCCTCGTCAACATAGGCAGCGGCGACAACCAGGTTGTCGGCACGCAGACCGTTGTTGTTCTCGGCGTTCGCAACGGCGGAACGGAGAACCTTCTCGACATCCACGGCGACGGCGCGGTCGCAGAAGTGGAGGATGTCGAAGGCCTGAGCGACAGGCTTGCGGCGGATCAGATCGACCACCAGGCGGGCCTTGCTGGGGGAAACACGCACGTACTTAGCGACGGCGCGAACCTCGGTGGCCTCAGTTTCAATAGACTTAGTTGCCATTTACGGTTAACCCCCTATTTGGCCTTGTGGCCACGGAACGTACGAGTCGGCGCGAACTCGCCGAGCTTGTGACCAACCATGGACTCGGTAACATACACGGGCACATGCTTGCGGCCGTCGTGGACGGCGATGGTGTGACCAACCATCTCGGGGAAGATGGTAGACGCGCGGGACCAGGTCTTCACGACGTCCTTCTTGCCAGCCTCGTTCATCGCGGTGATACGCGAGAGAAGGCGAGTCTCCACGAACGGGCCCTTTTTGAGACTTCTGCTCATAAGTGCTTTCTCCTAAAACTCGGTATCCGAAATTACTTCTTACGGCGACGAATGATGTGCTGGTTCGAGACCTTCTTCTTCTTGCGCGTACGAAGGCCCTTCGTCGGCTTACCCCAGGGGGTAACGGAGGGACGACCAGAGGTGTGGTTCTTGCCCTCGCCACCGCCGTGCGGGTGGTCGACAGGGTTCATGACGGTACCGCGGACGGTCGGGCGCACGTTCATGTGACGCTTACGGCCGGCCTTGCCGATGACGATGTTGGCGTGATCGGCGTTGCCGACCTCACCGACGGTGGCGCGGCAGGTAACGAGGATGCGGCGCATCTCGGAGGAAGGCATACGGACGATGGCGTACTTGCCCTCCTTACCCATCAGCTGGCAGGAGTTACCGGCGGAACGAGCGATAGCGGCGCCCTTGCCCGGCTGGAACTCGACGGCGTGGATGAGCGTACCGACGGGGATATCGGCGAGGGGCAGAGCGTTGCCCGGCTTGATGTCGGCGTCAGAACCGGACATGATGGTCTGACCGACCTCGAGGCCCTTGGGGGCCAGGATGTAGCGCTTCTCACCGTCAGCGTAGTGCAGCAGAGCGATGCGAGCGGAACGGTTCGGATCGTACTCGATCGTGGCAACCTTGGCGGGCACGCCGTCCTTGTTGCGCTTGAAGTCGATCACGCGGTAACGACGCTTCACGCCGCCGCCCTGGTGGCGGGTGGTGATGCGGCCGTTGTTGTTACGACCGGCCTTCTTGGGCAGGGGCTCGAGAAGAGACTTCTCGGGCTTGGTGCAGGTGATCTCAGAGAAATCGGAGATCGTCTGCCAACGCCTACCAGCGGAGGTCGGCTTAAGGTGCTTTACAGCCATTACAATCCCTTTCAATAGGAATCCGTTAGCCATCGCAGACAGGGATTCGAGGTTCTGCCTCGGGTGCGATGACACCGGACGTATACACGGTTCCGGGCGTGTCCATTTTATACGCTCAAAACCTTGAGCTCCCGCCTCCCCTATTTGGGAGGCATGAGCTCACTCAACAGCAGCGAGTCTTAGGCCTGGTTGCCAAAGACCTCGATGGTGTCGCCCTCGGCCAGCGTGACGATGGCCTTCTTCCAAGAACGGGTCTTGCCGGCGACGTAGCGCACGCGCTTGGTCTTGGGCTTGACCGTCAGGGTGTTCACGCGAACGACCTTGACGCCGAAGATCTCCTCGACAGCGTCCTTGATCTGATACTTGTTAGCATCCTTGGCGACCTCGAACGTGTACTTGTTCAGCTCCATGCCGGAGAAGGAACGCTCGGACACGATCGGACGGATGATGATCTCGTGGGCGGTCATTTATGCAAGCACCTCCCCGAAGTGAGCGGCGATGTCGGCGGGCATCAGCACAGCGTTGTTGTTGACGAGATCGTAGGTGTTGGCCTCGTCGGCAGTGATGATGAACGTCTTGGGAATGTTGCGGAACGACAGGTAGGCGTTGACGTCCTCATCGCGAACGATGATGGTCAGACGCTTGCCCTCAAGGCCGAGAGCCTTGAGCATGGCGACGGCAGCCTTGGTGGAAGGCTTCTCGAAGCCGTAGTCGTCGACGAGCACGAGCTCGCCATCGGCCAGCTTGGCGGACAGCGCGGAGCGCATAGCCAGCTTGACCTCCTTGTTGTTCATACGCTTAGCGTAGGAACGGGGCTTGGGGGCGAAGACAACGCCACCGTGACGCCACTGGGCAGCACGGATGGAACCCTGGCGGGCACGGCCGGTGCCCTTCTGACGCCAAGGCTTCTTGCCGCCACCGGAAACCTCAGAGCGACCCTTAGCAGACTGGGTGCCCTGACGCCAAGAGGCCATCTGGCACTTGACGATGTGGTGCATAACGTGGATGTTCGGCTCGATGCCGTACACCTCAGCGGCGAGCTCGGCCTCGGCGACCTTCTTGCCCTCGCTGTTCTTTACTTCAAACTTTGCCATTTAAGTGTTCTCCTTGGTATGACGCTGGGCTAAATGGGCTGGGCCCTTAGGCCATACGGATGGCGACGAGACCATTCTTGGCACCCGGGACAGCGCCCTTGACCAAGATGAGGTTCTGCTCGGCATCGATGCGGACAACGGAAAGGTTCTTGACGGTAACGCGCTCGTTACCCATGTGACCGGCCATCTTGACGCCCTTGAGGACGCGCGCAGGATAGGCGCACTGACCGATAGAACCGGGGTGACGCTGGAAGTGAGAACCATGCGTCATAGGACCGCGGCGCTGACCCCAGCGCTTGATGCGACCCTGGAAGCCCTTACCCTTGGAGGTACCGATGACGTCGACCTTCTCGACATCAGCGAAATCAGCGACGGTGACGACCTCGCCGACCTTGTGCTCCTCGCCGTTCTCGACGCGGACCTCACGAAGGAAGCGGACAGGCTCGACGCCGGCCTTGGCGAAGTGACCAGCCATGGGCTTGTTCACGTTCTTGGCCTTGATGTCGCCGAAACCGATCTGGACGGCGTCATAGCCGTCGGTTGCCTGAGTTTTAACCTGCGAGACAGCGCAGGGGCCAGCCTGGATGACCGTGACGGGAACGACGTTGTCGTCCTCGTCCCAAACCTGGGTCATGCCAATCTTGCGGCCGAGAATCATGTTGATCATGTAAGATCTCCAACTCTCGGTGGTCTTGGGACACTGCGAACACCCCTTGTGGTCGCCCCTAGAGGACCACTACCAACTACGGTGCACGCCGGTTTGCATTCGCCTACCTGCTCTTTACCACGCAACCCTGATGTGGCTCAAACTTGCAGACAGAATCCTCCCTCAACGGGCACAGCTTGATTAGTATACACGTGCCCGCGCGTTTCCATAGCAGTTCATAAAGTCTTCACCTTGTCTGAACTGCAGCTTTACTGCGTCAAAGCGCTCCTCGCCTCTCGACAGAAGCAGGGAGCGCTCTTTTTTCTTGACAATATTGGCCTGCCTATGCCTTGACCTCATAGACTTCACCTTTATGGCGCCATATTGCAGAGTCGATAAACGGATAACAGCCCGTATTTTTTCGCCTAAAGCTTTTGGTTCACAATCGCAGTGTTGCTGAACGTCTCCGCTCGCGGATCGAACGCAAACTTGAGTACGCAACAATTGCCCAACGGCTGATCTTGGTCGCATTGGGCAAGATGCTCCCATGCCAGCTTGAACTGCAGGGTTGCAGACCCGTGCGAAACAGCCAACACATTGCATTGGTCTTCGCCACTTGCTTCTGCCGTAGCAACGGCATCACGCATCAACTGCGTAAGCGCCCCGACCATGCGCGCTCTCAATTCGACGCTGCCCTCGCCCCCGTACGGCACGACTTCTTCGCGCGGATCCCACACGTTCAATGGAACATCGTCCACAGAGCCTTCTTCTAGCGAACCGTAGCTACGCTCAATAATGCCCGGACATTTCTGGACAAGCGGAACTTTGTGCCGGCCGTCACGGTACAGGCAGTCGCGGACCACATACGCGGTGTCCAACGCGCGCTTGAGCGGCGAGCTGTAGATGGCGCTAAATGCGACGTCTTGCGAAGCCATCCAGGCGCCCGCGCTCTTAGCCTGCAAGATACCCGCTGAGGTAAGCGGTGAATCGCAGCGGCCCTGCACCAATCTCTGAAGGTTGTAAAGCGTTTGCCCGTGACGGAGCAGGTATAGCGTATACAAGTGCGTTCTCCTTAGAACTTGGCGGCCTTTTCTAGATTGAGACGCGACCTTTCATGAAGCGCGCTACTGGCACGCGCTCACGTAATCATCGTCCACAGTAATCTTGGCAACAGCCTGCGGATATTCCTTAACCACACGGCGCGCGAGCTCAGACCTTAGCTCGTCTGAGGAGAGCTGCATGTCTTCTGGGCACAGGCAATCGAAAATAACGTTGGTATGCGTTGGACCGGGCACCGTGCGCAAGTCATGGATCGAGAGGCGCGGGTCGATTTCTTTTGCGATCGCATCGATACGGTTGCGCATATCTGACACCGCGGGGTCATCGGTCACGATGGGGTCGTAGTGTAGGGTAACGATAAGACCGTCTTCGTCCTTAAATGCTTGTTCGATGTTATCAAGGACGTCATGGCTGTCCATGGGGTTGGTCTCGGCGGCCATCTCCACGTGAGCGCTAGCGAATTGACGACCGGGACCATAGTCATGGACCATAAGATCATGGGTGCCCAGCACGCCGGGATAGCTCATGATTTTCGACCTGATGTGCGCCACAAGCTTGGGGTCCGGCGCCGAGCCAAGCAGCGGATCAACCGTGTCGCGAAGAAGCTCTACGCCGCTCCATGCGATATATGCCCCAACAGCGAGGCCCGCCCATGCATCGAGCTGGAGCGAGGTGACGCGTGCAACCACTGCTGAAAGAAGGACTGCACCGGTAGCGATGCAGTCGTTTGTTGAGTCTTGAGCGGTAGCGATAAGGGTTTCCGAGTCGATTTTGTTACCCAAAGAGCGGTTGAACGCAGCCATCCAGCACTTAACGAGGATAGACAGAGTCAGAACCGCCACCAACGCCAATGAGAATTCAACCTGTGTAGGATTGACGATTTTATCGATAGACGACTTGATAAGCTCAACTGCCACCAGCAGCACCAAGACGGCGACCGCAAGGCCCGACAAGTACTCATAACGACCATGGCCGTAGGGATGCTCGGGGTCCGCCGGGCGACTTGCAAGCTTGAAGCCCAGCACGCTCACGATGTTCGAAGAGGCGTCGGACAGGTTGTTGAGGGCGTCGGCGACGATTGAAACTGACCCGCTCATTACGCCCACGGCAGCTTTTGCCGCGCACAGCAGAACATTTGCCACGATACACACCATGCCCGCCAGCGCGCCCACCCGTGCTCGGTCTCCACTTGCGCGCTTAATAATCCATTCGCCCATATGCATCCCCCACTCTTGCTTAGACATAACTTTCGATTGTATTCCTCTTTGCGCACCGCAGCGCAACGCATCGACCATCTGTTGCGGATTCACACGGTGGCGTCGCGACGCTTTACGGGATGCCCGGCAATGCAGCCATACAATGGAACCGGCGGCCTTGGATGTGCGAGCGCAAAGGCAGGCGCGCTTGTACGCTGCGGCCCCCAGCTTGCCCCCGGAAGCCGGAGCGTGCGATAGGGCATCATTCCTGCGCCCGCCTGGGACCCCAGCGGGGTTTTGGGTGCCGCGGCGTGCATGCATACGCTCCTGGCTATACGAACGGGCACCAATTCCTGATTTGGGGACCCTTGCGTACATGGCGACAAAACGATTTTGTCCGTTTGGCCACCCGGCTTCAAGCTGGGTGCCCCAACGGGCTTTAGCCCAGGACTGAACATACGCAAGGGCACCCATACCGTCGATGGGTTCCCACCCGTAGCTATTAAGCCACCGCAAAGATACGAGTGGGCACCAAACATGAAATTAGATTCCCATCCGTAACTATGGAGCTGGCACCATTGGTCCGTACGGCACCCAATTAGAAACTGGGGACCCAAACGGACAGCATCATTGCGCTCATGAAAAACCGATCTTCACATACCTAAGCCAAGCCCCTTCGAACGGCGCTGGAACATTGAAGTTTAGATTCATAGAGAATCACGCGATGCGCACCGGATACCGATAACCAGGCAATCTAATCCGTTTGCCGAATGTTTAATCTGAACATTGAAAACGAGAGAGCCGCCTACCAGCAGAAGAAAGATTACGTCGATATCAACCGATTATCCAGGCAATATGCATGTGCAAGCATAGTAGCCCACACTAACGCAAGGCAGCTTTGATGGGAGGGCGATATGCCGCGTTCGCTTGAGACCACACTTATAAAAAAGATTGCTGATGCATTCTCGAGCGGAAAGCTCTACACCCCCAAAACAGACTCCGAGCGCCGAGGGTTGAAGCGGCGCGTTCTCAAAGGGACGGTAGCGACACCCTATAAGGGCCTCTACGCACTTACGGAGCAATGGGTGGACATGGAGAAGCCGCAGCAATACAAGATGATTATCAAAACGCTCGCAGAGCTTTATCCCAACTGGGTTTTCTGCTCTTTTTCAGCCGCCGTGCTGCACGGTCTCGAAGTTCCCTTTACAGAGATGAATCTGGTTCACATCGCCGCGACTTGCAGCCGACGTACCAACGATTTGGTCTATCACCACATGAAGATCGATAGCCCTGAGAACGTGGACGGAGTGAAATGCGCCTCCATAGAAGGCACCGTATTAGAA
>URSO01000007.1 GCA_900550415.1 uncultured Collinsella sp. | reverse complement strand
GGCCTCGGGGCACATCCCGGGGCCTTTTTCATGCCCCGCCCCTCGCATTTGAATCGATCTTATAACCCTGGTAGAGCATGCCGGCGCACCCTATACGCCCAGCACACTGACTGCGCATGAAAAACCCGGCACCTTGCGATACCGGGTTAAACAATCTCTGGAGCGGGCAACGGGACTCGAACCCGCGAGTGTCAGCTTGGGAAGCTGATGCCTTACCACTTGGCGATGCCCGCTTGTGTGTTGGCTAGTATAACGCGGTTGTCTTGTTCGATACAAGGGTGGCGATGCTTGTTTTAGCTGTGGAGATTCGTTTGAAAATCGCATCAATTGTGGAGACGAGGACCTTTGGCCTCCTGTTCTCCTTATCTTCTACCTGCGCTTTTGCCTGATTGTTGTATTTGAGCTCAATTTGTCAGGAATTGGGCAAGCTTTTGGTCAGGCTCCGGTACTTACCCGCATGAACCTCGGGGGTAGCCTCATCCTACGCGTCGCAACCTCCCCATGCGGCGCACGAGGGATAAGGAGCAGCCATGTCCAACGCACCCACGCACTCTGTCCACAGCGCAATCGCAACAGGTCCGCTGCTCCTGCTCCTCTTCCTGCTTTTCGGCTGTCTGGCACCGGGAGCCGCATTTGCCGTCGATGGCTACGACCAGCTCGGCTTCCGCACTATTAGCGATGATTGTGGGCCCTTCTTCATCGGCAAGTATGAAGCTCAAGACGCCTCGATTGCCTACTGCATGAACCAGGAGCGCCCCGGCCCCACCAAGCCGGGCGGCCCATGGCTCAACTTTGATCAAGGCTGGGTGTGGCTCGACGACGAGTTCGCGGCAATCGTTTGTCACGGATATCCTACCGCCACGTCGTTTGGCGGTTACCATCTTTCACCCGATCGCGCCCGCGCTGCCACCCAGCTTGCCGTATGGATGCTCAACGGCACTACCCATGTCGACGGCACCTACTCCTACACGACCGCTCAGGGCAAAACCAAGAGCGGGCACTTTACCGCCGACAATGAAGTCGTGGCGGCTGCGCGGTGGCTCCACGACAGCGCAAAATCAGGAAGCATCGAAGCCGCTCCGCACCGCGCGCGGCGCTATATAGGAACCGTATCGGGCGGCAGCAAACGTCAAGACATGCTCTATGTACTGCCGGCGGTCTCTGTTTCCTTCCAAAAGCAGTCTGCAAACGCTGCCATTACCAGCGGAAACAATACTTATCAGTTTGACGGGGCAACATTCGATGTTTTTGAGAGCGCCAGCGGCGCGCGTGTCGGCACCGTCCAGATGGACAGCAACGGTCGAGCGCAGGCAACACTCCTACCCAACACGGCATACTACCTAGTTGAGACAACAGCGCCAGCTGGTTATATCTCCCTGCACGATCGCATTGCCTTTACCACGACGAATAACGGCGGATACGTCACCATTGATGAACAACCCGGCACCATTACCTTGCGCATTGTAAAGCTCGACGCCGCAACGAATGCAGGCCCCCAAGTTGGAGCTTCGCTCGCAGGAGCAGAATTCGTGTGCGTATCGCAATCAACCCCTGGATGGACACAAACTCTCAGGACCGATGAAAGCGGTCGAGCTACCCTCACCGATGTCCCCCTGGGAACCTTTACCATCTATGAATCGAAGGCGCCCGAGGGCTATTTGCCCTCCGGTGACAGTTGGTCTTACACCGTTGGAGCCGACCAACTCGGCGATTCAGGCGTGGTCGAGATCGAATCTCGCGTTTCCGATATCCCCATTGCGTTTGACCTTGAGATTTCCAAATTCAAGGACTACGGCAATAGCGATCAATCCGGCCTGGAGCAGCCGGCAGGAGATGTTGTCTTTGAGGTTGTCAGTAACAGCTCTCAGCAGGTTGTTGGCACACTGACTACAAACATCTATGGCTTTGCCTCCACCAAAGACCAGCCCGAAGCATGGTTCGGCACAGGCAAGCGACCAGCCGGTGTCCACGGAGCCGTCCCATACGACCGCGCCGGCTACACGGTTCGTGAGGTTCCGGAAACCGTCCCCGAGGGTTTTAAACGTGCGGGGGAATGGACCGTCGAGGCCAATCAGATTTCCGACGGCGCCGAGCTTCAATATATCGTGGACAACCACGCCCTGTCGACACATCTCCAGATTGTAAAACGCGATGCCCAAACAGGCGCTTCTGTTCCCCTAGCCGGATTCACCTTCCAACTCCTCGACAGCAATCACAAACCTGTCTCACAAACTTGCTGGTATCCAGCACATAACGTAATGGACACCTTTACGACTGACGCGACCGGGACCGTCACACTGCCCGAATCGCTCGTGCCGGGCACCTATTATGTACGCGAAACCTCGGCCAAAGAGCCCTATCTTGTCGGCGAAGAGATCGAGGTAAACATACCCGCCGACATGAACCTAACGCCCGTTGCAATCGCCTCGTATTATGACCACGCCGCGATCGGAAACATCAGGATCGTTAAAACCGATGCCGTAGACGGCAGCAGCCTCGCGGGCGCCGTCTTTGAGATCCGTGCCTCGGGTGATATCGTGCGCCCCGACGGTAGCATTGCCGCGCTCGACGGTGAGACTGTCGCTACCGTCACGACGGATGAAACTGGAGAAGCACGTGCGGACGACCTCCCGCTGGGATCTGGCACCGCGCACTACGAGGTTGTCGAGACTCAAGCGCCGGCAGGCTTCTTACTCGATCGGACATCCCATATTGTCGACCTTACTTATGCCGACCAGAAAACACCCGTTGTAGAAGCACGGCTTAACGTATCCGACGATTACACCAAGGTTGATATCTCCAAGGTCGATGCAAGCGGAGAGCAGGAAGTGAAAGGCGCACAACTCACCTTATATGGTCCCGATAAAACCGAAATAGACTCCTGGATCTCATCTGACAAGCCGCACCGCGTCGAACATCTTGCACCCGGCACCTACTCGTTGCGCGAAATGATATCTCCGCGGACCTATGACCTTGCCGAGGAGATAACGTTTGAAATAAAGGACACGGGAGAAGTCCAATCCGTCTCGATGAAGGATGCGCCCATCGAGATCAAAGGACAGGTCGACAAGCGTCAGGAGCTTGTCCAACCTATCGAAAAGGGCCTGTTGGCCAACGGCGATGGTAAAAATCGCGCCGCGACGCAAACCAATAGTGATGGGCTTTTCTCCTATACCATCAATGTTCGAAACGATTCCGCTACTTGGGTTGATGAGTTTACGATTACCGATGATCTTGAGTGCGCCAAAGACGGCACGGCGAGATTCATCTCAATCGAAACCCCCGTCGCCATCGGTGACCTCAACGGTCTGTGCAACGTGTGGTATCGCACGACGCCGTTGGACTCGACAGACGTCGATGAGCCGGCAAACGCGACGCTTGACGATGGGCACGAAAATCCTTGGCTTGAGTCCGACGAAGTAAAAGAGAGCCTTGGTGAGGACTGTCGCCTCGTCGATTACGACGGCTGGCGCCTCTGGAAGGCGGATGTCCCGACCACGGAATCCACCACACTCGAGGCGAAAGAACTCGACCTTGCATCCAATACCGTCGTAACGGGCATTCGCATTGAATACGGTGCAGTAGCCGCCGACTTTACGACTCGAAGCGATGCAGATTCCTGGACCCGCGATGATCTCAAAGATGAGCACGACGACCTTGACGATGCCAAAGCAATCCTTGGCACAGACGCTCGGGGCGCAGTCGTGCGCATGCAGGCAACGTCGGCTTATACGCCCCAAACCGCACTCACCAACAGCGCGCGCGTCGATCTTTGCCGCAACGGCGGCGGCGATAAACTTGAGTCACATGACGAGGACTGTGTCATTCAACGCTGTACCCTACCGCAGGACCTACCGGCAACAGGATCAGTTCCCATCACCGCTTGCATCACCGCGCTTCTGACCTCGGGTGCCGCAGCCCTATGGTTCGCTCGCCTTAGGTCGATCCCAAAGAACCGCTAGCACGATGAAAAAAGCGGGCGAGCCAGTCCCCCAGCTCGCCCGCTTTCAATCATTTAAATCGCCGTATCTACTCTGCAGACGAAGATCCACCATCAACGATTGCCTGCTCGGACTCAGGAATCCCATCGGCACCCGTGCTCTGTTCTTGCTCCACCTCTTCGCTGATTGCGGAGGCGGGGGTCGAGCCCTTCGCACCCACGATGTAGGCAGCCCCAAATCCTAACGCAATGGCAATCAAGGTCAAAATCACGTAGACAGGCCAATGGCGCTTAATATACGAAAACACGTTGACTCCTTAGAGCTCCGTCTACGAACGGCGGATAACCTCGGTCACGACCTCGGATACCGTGGCAATGTTCGTCGGGTTGACATTGTGGGGCAGGTCGTCCTCGGTACGAGCACAAGCCAGGCGCGTGCCGTCCACGCCGGCGATGGTGAGGGCTCGGCGGCTCGCCTCGAGCGCGGCATAGGCATCGGTCTTGGCATAGGGCATCTCGAGCGCGCCACAATCGACATGGAACGACTTGCACACCTTGCTGACCAGGTTCATGATGCGGCGATCACCCTTGAGCAGCTGCTGTTCACCCTCAACCGTCACCACCGAAAGCCTACCGGCGCCGACGGATTCAAGATTGATGAAGAATACGCCGCGGAGCTTATCGCGATGCGAAGCCAAGAAGGCCTTCATACCGGCGCCATCACAATCCGAGGCGCCCGTTGCCACAAACCAGATATCGTGACCGAGCAGCTCATCGTCACCCATAGAGGCAACAGCCGAGAGCATATCTTCGGAAGAAGCGCCGTCGGAAGACGTAGCGCCGCCCTTCCAGCCATCGTTATCGTCCTCGAAATTATCCCACGAACCGATGCCGCGACCGGACTTCTTGGCATCGTAATCGTCTTCGACGCCCAGCCAGTCACTCATGCTGTCCTGTTCGTTTTTCTTTTTACGACCGAACAGGCCGCCCAGGCCGCGCTTGCGAGACTTGGGTGCCGCAGGGGCGGGAGCCGAAATGGTCTCGATCGGCTGTGCGCCCGACGCAACGGGCATAGGAGGCGCAACGGGTGCCGATGTGGGTTCGGGACCCTGAGCGGTAGCAAAGGGGTCGTTGACCTGTGCGGAGGGATCGGGAAGGTCGAACAGCGACGTGCGAGACGCAACGTTTGTCTGCTTCATCGACGGCAGCGACGGATCGGGGACCGAAGCCAGCGGAGACGAGGAAGGTGCAGGCGACGGAGCTGACGCCGGATCGGGGACATTCATCTGCGGACGCGGCGATGCCTGGGAGGAAATCTGGGCCATAAGGGAATCGACCGTTTCGTCCTGGGTGGGAGCAACATCGGCAACCGTGGCACCGGAACCACTCGGGGTCGGCATGGTGAAAATCTGCGTGGAGTAAGGCCTCGACTCATCTGTCTCGGGAGCCTCGGAAACCGCAGGCACTTCCTCCTGCTCGACCTCGGTCGAATCATCTTGCTCGGCTGTTGCGTATTGCTCTTCGTCAGAGTTGGCCTCGACGGGCTCGTCCTCGGCGGCATCTTGGATTGCGGCAGCATCAATAGACTCGTCATCGTCTGCCGCATCGCCCCGCTCATCGGAAACAGGAAGGGACTCGGCAATCGCGGTGCCTTGCTTTTCAAACGTTATCGTGGAATCGAACTGCGCGGCATCAAACGACATGGTGCTATCGACGTGCTGCTGAGCCTCGAAAGACGTCGTCGCCTCAACAACATCTGCGGACGCCGGTTGCTGGGACTCAAAGGACGTCGTAGCTTTGGCAGCGTCGACGGGCACGGACTGCACAGCCTCGTTCTGCTCGAACTCTTGCGCCGCGCGCTCACGTGCCGCCTCGGCTGCCTGCTGCTGAGCGATAGCCTCCTGCTCGGCAGTCTCGCGTGCGGCAGCGCGCTTCTTCTCGAAATCGTCGACAAATTTCCTGCCCTTTGCAAGCGCACCCTTAAAGAAGTTGGAAGCGCTGGCGCCAATCGAAGAGAACGCGGATGCAATATCGGCATGGGGCGTTGCCGCGGGAATCTCGGCCGAGAAATCAGTATCGCTCTCGTAAGACACACGCCTCGGCTGTTCAACGCAATCGTCGTCAGACTCGTCCGCAACGTCTTGCGCCGGCGCGGCGGGAGCCAAAATGTCCAGTCCTGCCGCGGGATCGATCGCGGACACTGCCTCGGGCTCGGCAACGGCAGCGGTAACCGCGGCAGACTCATCATCCACGGTGGCAACAGGCGCAGGCGCAGTCACGACGGGGGCAGGCTCGGGCTCAAACGTCGGCTCCTCGCCCTCCTCGTAATCGAGCGTGCAGGACTCGGGAAGCATTCCGAGCGCACGGATGGCATCCGAACCAAAGCGGATGTTGCCGGCGGCATTGCGATAGAGCTTGGGCTCGGGCTCGGCCGCGACAGGCTCCTCCGCCGGCTCGGCAGCGGGAACCTCGTCATTGAACTCTTCGGCCTGGACAGCCTGATTCTGATCCTCGGGCACAATGGCGCCAATCAGCGTCTCGTCGGCAGACGCACCCTCAAAGCCCTCGATCTGCTCGTCGAAAGCCTCACCCTGTTCGGGCTCGGTCTGAGCGTCGGGAGCAGTCGGCTGACCGAACTCGTCCTCGGCGTAGGTAGGCTCTTCGTACTCGATGGTGTTGCCGTAGTCGTTTTGCTGCTGGGCCGCGGCATACTCCGCCGCTGCGCGCGCCATTTCTTCGGCACGACGCTTCTGCTCCCCAAAATAGGTATCGAACGGAACATCGTCGGGAAACTCGTTTTCGCCCTGGAAGGGAGCAACGTTGTCCATGACGCCGAGCATGGCGGCGACAGAAGACTTGTTGCACACCGCGCCGGACGTATAGGGAAGAATGTGGCGGTTAGAGATGATGTTTGCCGCGTTGGCAAGTGCAACGAGGGAAGCGAGGATCGCGACAATCCACAGCAGAACCTTGAGCGCGCCGGGGAGCGGCAGGATACGCAGGATGGCAACGGCAGCGGGGGCAACCGTGGCAACGGGCAACAGCTTGGCGATGAGCGCACGATACGAAGCATAAGGCTCGCGGGCGAGCAGCTCAGCACGGGGAGAGTCGTAGTGTGCGACAACGACCACCGGGCGGTTGCGCGGAGACGCAAGCGGGCCCGAGGCCTTGTGGTAGGCAATGACATTTTGGCTCACGCCCGTCTTACCCAGGCGCGAAACCACGGGGTGGCCCGTGCGCTCGAGCACGTAGAGTACGGCACCGACAATGGCCAGCAAGGTGCCGACCAAGCCGATACCGCCGCCAATGCCCATCAGCAGGGCGCCGGCAAACGCAAGGATACCGGTAACGGCAAATGCCAATCTACTGGGCGCCGGGGCATTGAACTCCTGAACCTCGGGATCAAAGCCGTGGTTGCGGAAGATCTGAGCGATATCCTCGGCAGCCAAGCGCTCTTCTTCGCTGCATGCCGGCGTAATGCCGGTGTTCTGCAGCAGGTGGTTAATATAGTTCTGGGTGTTCGCCATGTGCGCTCCACATCCATAATCCGACAAATAGGCCCAATGCTTGCACATTAGAACCGTATATAGTCGAAAGTATACCCCGAGCGAGCGCAAACGACCGAATTCGGGCCATCTTAACGCCCCGAGCGGACAAGGATATAGCCTAATCTCCATATCGGACTAAAATCATGGCAGCAAACCACCTTCTCATGCGAGGACTCTATGACGGCAAGCGACGCGACCGCGACAATTAAAAAGGGGAATTCGGAGCCAAGTTTCGATAAAACGGCTCAGCGCATCCTCAATCTTTTCTTTGTGCTCAACAGCTCCCCCGAACCGCTGACGACCGAGCAGATCGTCTTGGATTCTGACCTGGGATATGGCTCGGGCAATATCGACTCGGATAAGCGCAAGTTTCGGCGCGATCGTGACAAACTGCTCGAGCGTGGCATCTTAATCAAGGAGGTTCGCCCCGCCGGTGCGCAGGAGACCGAGGAAAGCTCGTGGACAATCGACCGCGAGCACACGTTTGCTGCAGGCGGCCTCATCACCGCAGACGACGCCGATATCCTGCTCAACGCCATCGACCAGACGTTAGCGGCCGGCTCATCCACCTTTGCCGCGCCGCTTGCCGATATTCGCTCCAAGATTGCCTACCTCACCGGCAGGACGACGGCGGACGAAGCACCGATCCGCCGCTCTCCCACCGTCGATGCGGTATGGAGCGCCTTTGCCGAGCGGTGCGCGCTGCGATTTTTATATCAGAACGGACGCGGCGAGCAGAAAGAACGTACCGTCTGCGTCTACGGCATGTTCGAGCGCGAGGGCGTGGCGTACTTCTGCGGCCTCGACAATGTCACCGACGACATCAGGACATTCCGCTGCGACCGTATCGTTCGCGCCTGGCGTCCTTCGAAGGCCTACGCCATTCCCGCGGACTTCAATCTCAACGACTATCTGTTCTTTGAATTCGATTTTGCCGACCGACCGCCCGTTGCAGCCACGTTCTCGTTCGCCCCTCAGACGCAGATCGATATGATCAACGGCCTCACGCGCGGGCGAGGTGAGCTCGCACACACCGATGCGGGATGGACCTGGACCGTTGACGTGCGTGACCTTGAAGCCGCCGCCTCATTTTGCATGGCCCACGCCACGGACGGCATGAGGCCCATGGCCCCCAAATCGCTCAAGCAGGCGTGGAACCACCTCATTGAAAGGACGGTGCATGAGCATGCCCGTGCGTAAACTCACCAGCGAGCAGAGACTCTCGCGCGCCATCGACATCATGGAGGCCCTCTACGCCGCCGGCGAGAGCGGCATGACACGAACCGAGATTTGCAGTCGCTTTGACATCACGGGGGTATCGCTCGACGAGATTCTCGAGATCGTCTCGACGCTCGCGGACCGAGAATCGGGTGCGCGCATCATCTGCGAATGCCACGGCGAGCGTGTGGTCCTCACCGGTGACGCCGGGCATGTGCTACCGCTGCGCCTGAGTGCCGCCGAGGGCGCTGTGCTCAACCATGAACTTGAATCGTTGGGGATCGAGCCCCAGGCGGCGGCTCGGATTCGACATGCTCTTCTGCCCGAAGAGCTCGGCTATAACCAGCGCGTCTTTGACACCGTCAACCACGGGTCGCACTGGCAGCAGCTGAGCTGCGCCATTCAGGACGGCGTTCGCTGCCGCATCTCGTATCGCTCGATGGACGATGAGCGGCCACGCGAGCGTCTGGTCGACCCCTTGCGCATTACGGTAAACGGCGACCAAACATACCTAATTGCCTGGGACATCGCGGTCGATGAGCAGCGCACCTATCGCATGGATAAAATCGAGGGACTCACCTTGACGGAAGACTCCGTCGTGCCTCACGCACCGGACGTCGCATCCCTCCACGATTCCCTTGCCCGGACGCAGCGTAGCGCAAAGCTCCTGATGCCATTCGATATGGCGGAGCATCTGGACTGGGCCGGCATCACCCTCATCGAGCGCGGCGGGGCAGACACGGCAACGGTAACCGTGCATTACGGCTCCGAGCGTTGGCTACTGAGCCAGATAATCGCAGCGGGCGGAGCCATCCGCATCTTGGATGACCCCGCCCTGTCAAAGCGTCTGTGCGATATGGCAAAAACCCTCGTCTGTCCGCTTTAGCGCCGCCGCTCGTGACGTGCGCGCCACAGTTGCAGATAGTGCCCGATCTGCGCCGATTCGATGCGCTGGTAGGAGCTCGTGGGCAGCGACGTTAAGAACTTCTTCCCGTAGCCCTTCGTCACCAGGCGCGGGTCGGCCAGAATCAGCACGCCGCAATCGGTCGACGAGCGGATAAGGCGGCCGGCCGCCTGCTTAACCTCGAGCACCGCCTCGGGCAGCGAATAGCGCGCCCAAGCGCGGTCTTCGCGCAGGTTGCGCTCGCACGAGAGCGGGTCCGTGGGGCTCGAGAACGGCAGCTTGGGAATGATGACGCAACGCAGCGTCTCGCCGCTGGCGTCAAACCCCTCCCAGAAGGCCTTAAGCGCAAAAAGCGACGAGGTCGGCTCGTTGATAAACCGGTCGCGCAGGCGACGAGGAGATGAGTTGCGCTGCTGGCAGTTGAGCTCCAGACCCGCACGGGCCATCTTGGGCTCAACGCGGGCGTACAGGTCTTCCATGTCGCGCCGATTGGTGAACAACGTGAGCACCGATCCGCCCATGGCAAGATGGGCGTCGACCAGCACGCGCTCGAGCGCCGTAAGATAGCTCTCACGATCGCGCGGATCGGGGATATCGCCCGCAACGACTACAGCCATGTTCGAATCGAAGTCGTAGCTCGAGTCCAAGTGCAGCGATGAGGATGTTGAAGCACCGATGCGATCGAGGCCGACAGCATGGTTGAAGTGCTCAAAGCTTTTGGACACCGTCATGGTTGCCGAGGCAAAGATAGCCGTGTGAACCTCGGGCAGCCACTCGGTTGCCAAGGCCTCGCCAATGTCGATGCGCTCTGCGGTCACTGACTCTCCGCCGGCACGCAACCTGCGATTGACCTGCAGCGAATATACGTAGTGTTCATCGGTGCCATCAATGATGAGTTTGAGGTTCTCGACCAGCTCGTGCAGGCGGCGCGAGATATCACCCAGGTCGACAACAACCTCGGGCTTGTCGGCGGCGACGGCTTGCACCAGCGCCTCGACGCTTTTGTCAGCTTGTTCCAATGCGTCGATGGCTGTGTAGGCCGACTGTAAGAAATCATGCCAGTCGTCAGATTCGCGCAACTCGGGGCCAATCCATAGATTGGCATTGTCATAACCCCCACGGGCACGGCGGCCGAGCTCGCGAACGCCATCGAACACGTCGGCGATTGCCATGCTCGCGCGCGCAACCGTCGACGTCGCCTTGGCAGTAAGGCCCAAATAGAGCGTAGAGCCCTCGGAGGTTGCCAAATCACGGGAAACCTGGCTTAGCGCGCCGGTGCTCGAGCCACCCAGGCGCTCAAACAGAACGCGTGATTCGTCCGCCGACACCACGCGCGCCCACTGGCGGCGCGCCTCGCGCTCGATGGAATGGGCCTCGTCGATTACCCAATGACGAATCGGGGGTAAAATCCTGCCCTCAGCCGCGACATTGCGGAACAGCAGGGAATGGTTGGTGACCACCACATCGGCATGCGCCGCACGACGGCGAGCACCGTGGACCAAACATTTATCAGGGAAAAACGGGCAGAGGCGACGGGCACACTCGCGCGAGGCCGTCGTAAAGTCGGGGCGGTTGACGCTGCGCCACCGAATGCCGAGCGAGTCGAGGTCGCCATCGGCTGATTGGCAGACGTACGCCATAATGACCGCGACCGCCGTGAGCGTGTCCGCCGGATCGCGCTTGGTGGTAATCTCGACCTGGCCTCGGCTCATGCGCTCGAGCTTGCGCAGGCACGGATAGTGGTCATACCCCTTGAGAGCGCAAAATGACAGACCACCGTCCAGTTGCTCGGCAAGTTTTGGCAGCTCATGGTACATGAGCTGGTCGGCAAGATTGTTCGATTTGGTCGCAATACCAACCGTGATGTTGTTACGGCGTGCTGCCTCGGCAAAAGGCACCAGATAGGCCATCGATTTGCCAACGCCCGTGCCCGCCTCAATTACACGATGAGTGCCCGTGACCAGCGCATCGCGGACCTCGAGCGCCATCGCGATCTGCTCATCACGCGGCTCGTAGGTGGGATACATGCGATTGACCAGGCCACCTGGCGCATAGTCTGCCTCAATCTCCTCACGACTCGGCATCTTGAGGACCGGCAGTTCGTCGGCGTCCACCCGATCGTCGGCGCGATCGGCCTTGAGAACGTCAGCACGAGCGGCGCTGAGAGAGAAGATAGAACCAGGGTTCTGCCCTGCCAAGAATGAGAAGATAGGACGATAGGACCAAGGCACATCCGAGTGCATGTCGGCTAGGCGCGCCATGAGGCCCTGGGGCAAGTCGGTGAGCGCCACGAGCAACACGCGCCATACGCCACACAGAGCGTCGACGTCGGCATTGGCACGGTGTGATACCGAGTCACAGCCAAACAGATCGGCCATAAAAGACAGCTTGTGCGAGGCCAGGCGCGGAAGCGCGATGCGCGACAGCGCCAGCGAATCGATCCAAATATCGCTCACGTTGACGCCGCCTTTGACCGACTCGATAAACGAGCGGTCGAACGTGGCGTTATGTGCGATCACCGGGCAACCACCGACAAAATCGGCGAGAGCGGCGACGGCCTCAACGGCCGACGGGGCATCTGCCACATCGGCATTTGTAATGCTCGTGAGCTCGGTAATCTCGGCGGGAATCAGCTGCTTGGGATGCACGAAGGTATCGAAGCGGTCGACGACCTCGCGGCCCGAAAGACGGGCCGCCGAGATCTCGATCAGCTCATTGTCCTGCACCGAAAGACCCGTGGTCTCGGTATCGAGGACAATCACATCTTCCTCGATAAGGCCGAAGGACTGCGTTTTGGCGCGTTCGGCAAGCGTGGCATAGGAGTCGATGACAAACTGCGGCGTTCCTGACGAAACCGCGTCCTCGATTAGCATGCAATGCCCGCTCGACGAAGACCCATACGGATCAGGCTGTCACAGACCTGCGGGAACGTCATGTCGTCGGTGTGGCGGATCTCATCCGGATACAGCGACGTATCGGTCATGCCGGGAATGGTATTGGTCTCGAGGATAACGGGGCCGTCCTCGCTCACGATAAAATCGCTGCGCGAGATGCCCAGGCAACCGAGGGCCTTGTGAGCGGCACAGGCAAGTTCCTGGGCACGAGCATAGTTCTCGGGTGAAATCTGCGCCGGAATGCGATGGATGTCCGTAGGGTCGACATATTTCACGTCCAGATCGTAGAACTCGCAGTCCTCGGGCTTACGGATCTCGACAATCGGCAGGGCGCGCACGTCATCCTCGCCGTATACGCCAACGGTGATCTCGGTACCCTCGATGCACTTCTCGACCAGCACTTTGTCGCCGTACTCAAACGCCTTGGCGATTGCCGCGGGCAGCTCGGAGGGCTCATGGACCAGGGAAATGCCATAGCTGGAACCGTTGACGGCCGGCTTCACAAAGCAGCGCTCGCCACAAACCTCGACGATATGATCGATATCGACTTCATCGCCCACCTCGAGCGCAAGGCCGGGGGCAATGGGAATGCCCGCCTTGGCGTACAGGAGCTTAGAGACCTCCTTGTCGGCACCGCAGGCGCTGGCAAGCACGCCCGAGGCCGTGTAGGGAATACCCAGGGTCTCCATGGCGCCCTGCATGACGCCATCCTCACCGCCGGCGCCGTGCATGGCGATAAATGCCACATCGAATCCGCCGGTCGCCATGGTTACCATAAAGTCATCAGCGGCCGTGTCAAGCAGCTCCACCGAGGTGTAGCCGGCTTCCTTCAGTGCCACCACAACGTTCTTTCCCGAATCGAGCGAGATCTCGCGCTCGGCGGAATGACCGCCCGCCAAGACCGCTACGTGCATGTTCTCTAGGCTTTTACCCGGCATGGGCAGACTCCTCCTCTATAATTTCTGCAGCTGATACCATATTGTAGCGATACCCTCTACGTTTCCCCAAAATCGAAAGGCTTCCATGAATCCCAGGACTAAATCTCAGGACATTCGCGACTTGAGCCAAAACGATATTCGCGAGCTCGTGGCCGAACTTGGCCAGCCCGCCTTCCGCGCAAAGCAGCTCATCGAATGGGTCTTTGAGAAGAACGTTTGTTCGTTTGACGACATGACCAACCTTCCCAAGGCTTTCCGCGAGCAGCTTAAAGAGGCTTTTGCCTTTGACACGCCGACTGAACTCACCAAGCAGGTTTCCAAAGATGGCTCTCGCAAGTACCTGCTCGAGTACCACGACGGCATTTCCGTCGAGACCGTCGGTATGCCCCGTCGCAACAAGCTTTCCGTCTGCGTTTCCACCCAGGCAGGCTGTGGCATGGGCTGCGCCTTTTGCGCTACCGGTCTCAACGGTCTCAAGCGTTCTCTGACCGCTCAAGAGATCGTCGATCAGGTACTTCATGTATCCAACGACTTTGGCGAGCGCGCCACGAGCGTTGTCTTCATGGGCCAGGGCGAGCCGTTTGCCAACTACGACGAGGTTCTCAAGGCATTGCGTATCCTCAACGACCCCGATGGCATCGGTATCGGCGCTCGTCACCTCACCGTCTCTACCAGCGGCGTTATTCCCGGTATTCGCAAATTTGCCGACATCCCCGAGCAATTCACGCTTGCCGTTTCCCTGCATTCCGCCATCCAGTCGACGCGCAATAAGCTCATGCCCGGTGTTAAGAAGTACACGCTGCTTCGCCTTCACGAAGCGCTTCAGCTCTACACCGAGAAGACTGGCCGCCGCCCGACCTATGAGTATGCCATGATCGAAGGCGTCAACGATACGAATCCCGAGATGCAGGCACTCTGCGACTTCTGCGAGGGAACGCTGTGCCACGTTAACCTGATTCAACTTAACGACATCGAGGGCAGCCCGCTCAAGCCGTCGCCGATTCATAAGGTTGAGGATCTTCAGCGTCGTCTTGAGTCCCGTGGCATCGAGACCACGATTCGTAACTCCCGTGGTAACGATATTGACGCCGCTTGCGGACAGCTGAAACAGCGCTTTAAAGTTCAGAAGAACGCATAGGGGAGTCGCACTCCAAAACGTTTCATGTGAAACATCGAACGGCCCCGGTTGCAGGATATGCAACCGGGGCCGTTTCATTTATTGACCTCAATTTTGGAGCAGCTGCTACCTTTCCCATTTTTTACGGACAAAATAAAGGGCCCTTGTCTCATGAATCAGACAAGGACCCCTCAAAATTTACTGAGTAATTATTAGGTACCTAATAGCCCACATTTCCCCATTGGTTGCTAACCCAACCTTGATTAATCTTGGGATTCTTCGTTACCTGAGCAGTACGCATGGCAACATCTTCTGTCATAACATCCATTTTCTTCTTGGACGTATCAACGATATCTTGCGCGCCACGAAGCAAACGACCTCGAAGTTCATCGTCCGTCGCGATCTTATAGCCAGCGAAGGCACCAGCCGCGACAGTCGTCGCCAATGCAATCGCAGTTAAAATCTTATTCCTCATCTTGGCCTCCTTGATCAAACTGAATCATTTCGCCAAGAATACGAGAGAGCTCTTCCTCGTCTTTAAACTCAATCTCGATCTTATTCTTTCCACGCGAGCTCTTCACACGCACGTTGGTATTAAAAACCTGACGAAGCACGCGGGCAGCCTTTTTAAAAGACTGAGGCGTTGCAGGCCTCGGTGTCTTAGGTGTCTCTCCGGCAGAAAACAACGGAGCAAGATTTTCTGTCGCTCTAACGGAAAGGCCTTCTGCAACAACCTTCTCAGCAAGTCGAATCCTTGCATCTTCATATGGAACTGCAAGAATCGCTCTCGCATGGCCAGCAGTAAGCTTGCCCTCGAAAATCATCTGCTGTACGACTTCGGGAAGATCTAGCAAACGAAGTGAATTTGTAATTGCAGAACGAGACTTACTGACAGCCTTTGATAACGCCTCTTGTGTCATACCGCTAGCATCAATGAGCTGACGATAACCCTTCGCCTCTTCGACGGGATTCAAATCAGAACGCTGAAGATTCTCGATAAGAGCAAGAGCGAGCATCTCCTCATCATTAACTTCCTTAATGATGACAGGCAGTTCCTCAAGACCAACAAGCTTTGACGCTTGGTAACGACGTTCACCAGCAATGATCTCATAGCCGTTTCCGTGCTTGCGAACCAAAAGCGGCTGCAAAACACCATGCTCTTGGATTGACTCACTCAACTCGCGAAGTTCAGTTTCGTTAAAGTGAATTCGCGGCTGATTAGGGTTGGGAACGATATCCTCAATAGGGAGTTTTGTTTCAGATGCGGCATTTGAAGCAGATGCAGCCGAACCACCGGTCTCATATTCGGCCTCTGAGACCAAAGCATTGAGACCACGTCCTAATCCGCCACGTTTCTTTGCACTAGGCACGCTTGATCACCTCTTTTGCAAGGTTCATATACGCTTTTGCACCCTTATTTTGAGGTGCATAGGTAATTACCGGTTCTCCAAAAGACGGAGCTTCGGAGATTTTAACTGTACGGGGGATCAGCGTCTTAAACGCCTTATCACCAAAGTACGATTGAACCTCCTCAACAACCTGATTCGATAGAGAGGTACGCGAGTCATACATGGTCATAAGCACACCATAGGTGTCTAAGCCCTTGTTCAGACGTGATTTGACCATTTTCATTGACTCAAGCAGCTTTGTAACGCCCTCGAGTGCATAATACTCGCACTGGATCGGAATCAAAACGCTGTCTGCTGCTGTCAAGGCGTTGATAGTAAGCAGGCCGAGCGAAGGGGGACAGTCAATGAAAATAAAATCGAACTCGTCTTGAATCGGCTCAAGCAAATCTTTGAGGCGGGTTTCACGAGCGATTGCGCTTACGAGCTCAATTTCCGCGCCTGCAAGCTGAATTGTAGCCGGAATTACGAATACCTTTTTGCAATTTGTATCAAGAACAAGCGATTCTGCCGGCACATCATTCAACAATGCATCATAGATGCAGTGATCAAGGTCTTCTTTTTCAATTCCGAATCCACTAGTGCTGTTTCCCTGCGGATCAAAATCGACAATCAGTGTCTTACGACCCTGCTCACCCAGTGCTGCTGCAAGGTTTACAGCCGTCGTTGACTTACCGACGCCGCCTTTTTGATTGATGATTGCAATGATACGCGTGTCTTTTGCGCTCTTAGAACGTTTAACGTCGCGAAATCCCACGGTCCCTCCTGGTGTGTATTAAAGCTGTCAAACGGAGGATGTTTCACGTGAAACATTCCGATTCGATATCAACCGCCATGTTTCACGTGAAACACTGCAAGTTGTTAGTATCCATTATGTTTCACGTGAAACATCTAGGCAAGCGGATTCTTCTTTGCCATGCCATTTGCACGAGGCAATGAGACAGATGCTGGATGACTCTTCTTAAGAACAATGAACTCCCTGTGGCCCAAGCCCTCAGGCAAATCGATTGCGTCATTCAGAAGCAAAGTAAAGCCGCAAATCTTAGCTGCTGACATGCCGGAAGCAAGCTCCTCATCCGAAGGATTGCCCTTGGTGATAACAAATAGCCCTCCATCCTTGAGGAACGGAGCCGCATACTCAACAAGAATCGGTAGAGGGGCCAGTGCGCGGGCGGTTACGACAGAGAACTGCTTCTTATGGTTTCGAGCATATTCTTCAAGACGATCATGGACCGCATGAGCATGTTTCAATCCAAGAGCATGGACAAAGGAATTGACAGCATCAACCTTCTTGCCAACAGAGTCAATATAAGTAGCTTTACGATGCGTGGCTATGGTTAACGGAATACCAGGGAAGCCCGCACCTGTACCCATATCGAGCAAAGCTCCCTCAGGAGCCTTATTGATATAGGGGAGTAAAACAAGTGAGTCGAGGATATGAAGTACTGCAGCATCTTCTACGTTGAGAATACGGGTGAGATTGGTTGTCTTATTTGTTTCCAAAACCAAATCCAAATGCTTGATACATTTCCTCAGCTCAACATCAGTTACGCTCGAGGAATACTCTTTGCAATAGGAAGTTAGGCGACTCAACATCTCGTCAGCTTGCTGCTCAGTAAGTACTAACAACGAAAGCTCCTTTCTGACAAAAATCAGTGTATCGAGAACTTTTGACAAAAAAAGGGGACGTGGAAACCACGTCCCCTTAGCATAAGCTCGAGTAGATTATCGAGCAACAATCACCACATGGCGATCGGGGTCAGAACCCTCAGAATGAGTATCGACGGCATCATTGCCACGAAGTGCAATGTGAACCAGTCGGCGCTCGTAGGCATTCATGGGCGGAAGCGAAACACTCTTATGAGTGCGGATGGCACGCTCGGCAGCAGACTGAGCCATGGAGGCAACCTTGTCCTGTCGGCGGCTCTTGTATCCCTCGACGTCCACTACAACCGGATACCTAAAGCCAAGCTTGCGGCTCACCAGCAAAGAGAACATAACCTGAAGGGCATCAAGGGTACGACCATGACGGCCAATGAGAACAGCAAGATCAGGAGCGGTAACATCCAAAATCAGCTCGCCCTCGTCACCCTCGTACTCATCAATAGGAGAGTTGGCGGCATCGAAGTGCGAAAGGATGGAACGCAGAATGGAAATCGCAACATCGGCGATGGTGTCGAGCTCCTCATCGGTCAGCTCTTCACCGGCCTTGTAGCGCTGTGCAATCTCGGGATAATCGCCCGCAATCTGCGGGGCAACCTCCTCAAGCATATCCTCGATGATCTCTTCAGACATAACGTACTCCAAAAGTTAGGTACCTAAATAAGATTGATATCCCGACTACTTCTTCTTGTGCGGGCGCGGCTTCTTCTCTCGACGAGTGACCTCAACCTGCAGCGGCGCGTTCTTAAGACGCTCCTCCTCATCGGCCTTCGCCTTGTCGATGACCTTCTGCGTCACAAAAATCTGCTGGATAACCTGCCAAGCAGACGAGACGTCGTAGTACAGCAGAACACCAACGGGAAGGCTCCAGCCCATCCAAAGCATCATGACCGTCATGACAACGGCCATCATACGCATGCTCTGGGCCTGCTGGCCGGTCTGGTTGCGCGACATATAGAGCTGCGGAATCAGGGTCAGGACGGCGAACAGGATCAGGCAGACCAGCGCAGGCAGTGCAACCATAAAGCCATCGGCAAAGGAAGCGCTCGGCGTGGTGGTCAGGTCGGGCAGGATATTGAAGAACGAGAACGTGCCCTCGTTAAAGTACTGCGGCAGGTTACGAAGCAGCGTAAACAGGGCAAACAGGATAGGCATCTGAATCAAAAGCGGCAGACAACCAGCCATGGGGTTGAACTTGTTCTCGCTGTAGAACTTCTGCATCTCCTCGGCCTGACGCTGGGGATCGTCGGCATAGCGCTCCTGGATCTCGAGCATCTTGGGCTGCAGCACCTGCATGCGAGCCGTCGACTTGGTCGACTTGAGCATAAGCGGCGTCAGCAGCAGACGGATGATGACCACCAGGATGATGATGGACAGGCCCCAGTCGACCGCAAAGGTCTGGATGAGCTTGAGCAGCTCGAAAAGGATGTTAACGATCCAATCCCACATGTAAGTTTTCCTCCGATAGCGAGTGCCCGCTAGGGCACAGGGTCATAACCGCCGACGTGCAGGGGATTGCAGCGAGCGATGCGCCTCACGGCAAGCCAGCAGCCTCTCAAAACACCGTACTTCTCAATCGCCTGGATGGCGTATTGCGAGCACGTTGGGTAATAAATGCAGGCGTCAGGCAATAAGGGCGAAATAACCTGTTGATATATGCGAATAGGAGCGATGGCAACACGTCGCAAAACGTGATTGCTCATCGCTCCTCCCCGGCAACGCCGGCGCGTTTCATAAGCGAACGCAATGCCTTGTCCATCTCCTGCGGCGAGGAAACCCTCGTCTTGGGAGTTGCGAACAAGATGATGTCATAACCCGCAACGGGAAATCCACAGCTGCGGGCGGCCTCGCGCATCACACGCTTAGATCGGTTGCGCACGACAGCACAACCGAGCCGTTTAGCACCAACGAAGGCGACCCTTCCGGAGTCGCCTTCGCCAACCGATTCACATATGGTCATTCGAATCAGAGGGTGATTGAAACGACGCCCCTGACTGAACACATGCTCGAAATCTTGCCGAGACTTAATAGTCTTCATGCGAGATGTGTGTATCGCTGCTAGACAGTGAGACGCTTGCGGCCCTTGGCGCGACGACGGGCGAGCACGGCACGACCACCCTTAGTGGCCATACGGGCACGGAAGCCATGGGTCTTGGCACGCTTACGCTTATTAGGCTGATACGTACGCTTCATCTTAAGTTCCTCCTGCTGCATTTCGAGTGTCCGCGGGGGCGCGGACGCAGATATAGACACGTGAGCTTGAAGATTGTAGGGAAATCAATGTTCAAATGTCAAGAAATCAAAGGTAAAAGGTTGCGCAGTTCACACGGTTCCCCCATAAGCCAAGCTCGATTTAGCGATGTATGGCAACTTTTCACGATATTTCATCGAGTTTTCAACAGGTCATGTTGGCAATGTTGAGAACTTTTCGCCCGTTTTCCAAAGTTTTCAACAGGTTTTGAAAAATTGTCGAAAGATGAGAAACATTGCACAGTGAGCTACTATTTGTTCGAAACCTTATGAAAGATTGCGAGCGGCATGTCTGACGACTTTTACACCATGGTCGATTCCGGAGACCCGGCACCCGACAACGAGCACATCACCGGCGTGCGCGAGGAGCGTGAGGAAGGCGAGCAGACGACCACGCAGGCGCCAAAAGCCATGTACGCCGCACGCATCGCCGTCTATGACGACATGCTGTCGACACCGCGTGTGATCGTCATTGATCCGCAAGATGTCCGCACGTATTTGGAAGAGACCACCAACACCGTCTACCAGTGCATGAAAGAACAAGGTGGCCATATCTCGCTCATGGTCATCCGCGAGATTGTCGAAAACTTTATCCACGCGCACTTTGCCGAGCCCATCATCTCGATTCTGGACGGCGGAGACACCATCCGCTTTGCCGATCAAGGACCCGGCATCGACGACAAGGAGCGCGCGTTCGACTTTGGCGTTACCAATGCAAACAGCAAGATGAAGCGCTATATCCGTGGAACCGGAGCAGGGTTTCCCATGGTGCAGGAGTATTTGGAAAACGCCGGCGGTGCCGTATCCATCGAGGACAACATGGGCAACGGCACCGTGGTTACGGTAAGCCTGAACCCTAAACGCGTGCAGGAAATCGAGCGTGCCGGCGGACGCGGTGCTGCCGTGCGGCCCGAGACGGAGCAGCCCACATACCCCCTGCCGGGAGCTTTTGCTCAGCAGCCCATGGCAACGCAGCAGATGCAGCCCCCCGTGGGACAGATGCAGCAGCCCGGAATGTTTCCTACACAAGAGCCCCAGGCGACATCGATGTCGATGCCGCCAAACATGCCAGAGACCATGCCGCTGGCGGATCAGGATGCAGCAGCAATGCAGCAGGCGACGGGGGCACCGAGTGGCCAGCAAATGGGCTATCAGCCGTACCAACAGGGATATCCATATCAGCAGATGCCGTCACTGGGGTATGGCCAGCAGTTCCCGCAACAGTACCAGCAGGGATATCAGCAGCCGTACCAGCAGATGCCGCAGCAGCAGTACAACCCTTGGGCCCAGCAGATGCCTCCGCAGCCTTACCAACAGTGGCCTCAAAGTTTTCAACAGCAAATGCCGCCGATGCAGAGTTCTCAACAACCAGCAGCTCAAATGATGTATCCTAATACAGCAAATCAGTATGCGCAGCCACAACCGGACGTGTTCGTAAGCGATCGCGGCAACGCCGCGCTGGGCTATCTGGCGCAAAATCAAGCGTGCGGTGCTACCGATCTGGCGAGGGCGTTTGGAAACTCGGCCCCCACTTGGTCACGCACGCTCAATGACTTGGCGCAGGCCGGCTTGGTCATCAAGCATGGCCAGAAATACCATCTGACCGAACTCGGCGCCGCTCGCGTGCGAGCTCAGAGCTAAAGAACGGGAGAGATAGTGGACGAGGAAGCAAGCATCATCCTGGGGGATGCCATCGCCTTTTGCCAGCGCGACGGCCAAGATGCACGCCTCATCAACATGCTGGGGCAATCGCGCGCCATAAGCCTAACCGAAGATACGCTCACGATCGAGGCCCCCTCGCGCTTTGCCATCGCGCAGCTCAAAAAGCATCAGCCGACCATTGAGGCCTATCTGGAAGAAATCGCCTTTGCGCCGATCGCGCTCGATATCGCGGCACCGCAAGGCGCAACGGCCGAATCCGCTGCCGCGACGGCGCCCGCCACGGCTCCCGCTGCTTCCCCGGCGGCGCCGGCCGACGCGGGCGCCGTGCCGACAATCGAGCACCAGCACGGCGATGTTTCCCGTGAAACCATGACACCGTTGCCGACCGCGGCGGCGACGTCAACGAACGCGCCCGTCACGCACATGCCCATCGCTCACGACGCAGCGGCGGGCGCGGATTCGGGCATTGCAATCAAGAACACGCTCTCGGCCGATGATTTTCGTCGCATGATGAAGCAGATGAAGGGCGGAACGCCGACTACATCCACGCAAGCTGTGACCCCTGCTTCACCCATGCCAGCACCGACCGTGCCGGCCGAGCAGAATACGGATGGAGCCCCACTCGCCGCGAACTCAAAATTTACCTTTGAGAACTTTGTCTACGGCCCCGAGAACAGCCATGCCTATCGCTCGGCACTCAAGTTTGCCGCCCTCGCGGACGAACGCGGCACGTGCACATCACTGTTCATCTACGGCAAATCGGGCCTGGGCAAGACGCACCTGCTGCTTGCCATCAAAAACGAGCTCGCCGAGAAGTCGCCCGAGATCAAGGTCAAGTATGCCAACTCCCAGGCATATCTGGACGACCTGATGACCGAGTTCGACCGCCAAAAGAAGAGCAACGCCCCCATCATGCAGGCGTACCACGGCGTGGACGTGCTCATCATCGATGACATCCAAAACATCATCGGCAAGCGCGCGAGCGTGGACTATTTTTTCCAGCTCATGGACGAGTTCATCCGCAACAACAAGAAGGTCGTCATCGCGGCAGACCGCGCCCCCAAGGACCTGAGCATGGACGAGCGTCTGACCAGCCGCTTCAACGCCGGCATGCTCTGCCTGGTCGCAGAGCCCAGCTACGAGATGAAATACAAGATCTTGCAGCGCTATTACGAGAACACCATCGTCGCCGCTCCCGAGGCAGGCGACGACTCGTTGCTGGCGGCCTACGGGGGCGACGGCGGGCACCTGACCGACGAGCACTTTAAACACATGGCAGAGGTCTCGGGCACCAACATCCGCGAACTCGAGAGCTTTTGCGAGCGCTGCGCCGGCGAGGCGGGCGACCGCGAGCGCCAGGGCGGGGAGCTCACCTTTGACGATATCGACGCCATCGCCAGCCAGTACTTCGACACATCGGCCAAAAAGATCAACGTCCAGACGGTTCAATCCGTCATCGAAGAGCAGTACGGCGTGACGCACGAGGAGCTCATCGGCCCGCGTCGCAACGCCAATATCGCCAAAGCACGCCATATCGCTATCTACCTGGCCATCGAGATGTGCGAGATGACGACCACGGCGGTGGGCGCCGAATTTGGCAACCGCAACCACTCGACCGTCAGCACGAGTTACAAAAAGGTCCAGAAGATGATCCAGGAAGACCGCACCGTCACCGAAGACCTCAAGTCGCTGCGCGATAAAATTACACTGCGCTCGTAGGGAAATAGAGACACCTGTTGAAAACTTGTCGAAACCACGGGCATAAGGTGTCTAAAACCCAACCCGCGGTGATGAAAAGTTTTGCGCAGGTTTTGAACGTGGAAAACCACCCCTGTTGCACACAGGTTGATGTCGATTCTCTTTCTGGGTCTGACCTGCGTCTTTGGGAGTAATCAACAGTTTCGTCAGTGCTATTACTATTATTAAGATATTTATATCTATAGAAAGGTATTAAAAGATGAAGTTCACCGTCAGCCAGAGCTCGCTTACACAAGCCATCGGCGTCGTTATGAAGGGTGTCGCTTCGGCATCCACCCTTCCCATCCTGTCGGGCGTGCTCGTCAAGGCGCAAGACGGCATCTTGGAATTCCAGACCTCTAACTACACCATCTCGATCCGTCATCGCATCGCGGCGCATGTCGAAGAAGAGGGCGAGATGGTTATCCCCTGTAAGATGCTCTCCAATATCACCAAGACCCTCCCCGATGCTCCGGTCACCTTTGAGCTGTCCGAGCGCCAGGTGCTGATTAGTTGCGAGAAGAGCTCTTTCCGCCTGAACACACTCGATGCCAATGACTTCCCCGAGTTTCCGGCCTATGCCATCGAGAGTGCCGTGGAGCTGCCGACCGATATCTTGTCCGAAATGGTCGGCCGCGTGTGGCGCGTCACCTCGACCGACAAGGCCCGCCCCATCCTGGGCGGTGTGCACATGAAGGTCGAGAACAACACCGTGCGCCTGGTGGCGACCGATTCCTTCCGCTTGGCCGTGTGCGATACGCAGGTCGAGACCTCGACCCTCGAGGGCTCCTTTGAGCTCAACGTTCCAGCCGACGCCTTTAACGACGCGCTGAACATCATGGCCAGCCAGGCGACCATTATGATCGGGGCTACCGACACCCAGGTCGTCTTCGAGGCCGGCAACACCACCTACGTGTCGCGCCGCATCGAGGGCGTGTACCCCAACTACAAGCAGCTCATCCCCGATTCGTGCGTGACGAGCGTCAAGATCGACGTCGCCGCCTTTAACGCCGCCCTCAAGCGCGTGGCCGTTATCGCGAGCGCCAACCCCGCCGTCAAGTTCGAGATCGATGTCGAGAACGGGCAGATGGGCCTGTCCTCCATTTCCAATGACCAGGACCTTGCGCAGGAGACGATCGATGTCGGGGCCGAGGGCGAGTCGGGTACCATCGCCTTCAACTACCACTACATCTTCGGCTGCCTCAATGCCCTGTCCAAGGAGAAGGAGATCACGCTGGAGCTCAAGAGCTACTCGCAGGCGGGCATCTTCAAGTCCTACGACAAGATCAACTACCTGTACCTGGTCATGCCGGTCCGCATCTAGCGCTGCGCCATGACCATGTTCGCCCGCGAACTTTCCGTCGCGCACTACCGCAGCTTCGATAGCTATCGCCTTGCCCTGGACGAGGGCGTGACGATACTTGCGGGACCCAACGCGGCGGGAAAGACCAATCTCATAGAGGCGCTGCAGCTGCTGACGAGCGGCGCCTCGTTTAGGCATCCGACCGCAGCCGAGCTCGTCCATGACGGCGTGGGCTCGTGCAAGATCGAGCTGAGGCTCGAGGGCGACGGCCGCGTGCTTGATATGGGATTGAGCGCGGAGGACGGTAAGCGCTCGTTTAGTCGCAACGGCAAGAGATGCTCTGCCGCCGGTGTGCGCGGGATTCTGCCGAGCGTGCTGTTTTGCCCCGACCATCTGGACATGGTTAAGCGAGGCGCCAGTGTGCGCCGCGCCGCCCTCGATGACTTTGGCATGCAGCTGAGCGCGCGTTATGCCGATCTTGCGAGCACCTATGGGCGCTGCGTGACCCAGCGTAACGCCCTGCTCAAGGAGACCTGGTGCTGTCGCGAGATGCTCGGCGCGTGGAACGATTCGATTGCTCGCGCGGGCTCGGCCCTGCTCGTGCACCGGTTGGCCCTACTCGACCGGCTGGCGGGCCATGTGCACACTGCCTACGGGCAAGTGGCGTCCGGCGAGGCTGCCAACGTGACCTATGCGTCCACGCTGGGGGATTTGCCCCAGGTCGAGGATCGCGAAGAGCTGAAGGGTTGGGCGTACGAGCGCATGCTGGCTGCCCTTGACGAGCATGCCGACGAGGAAATTCGCCGCGGCGTGACGTTGGTGGGACCGCATCGCGACGAGATCGAGTTCACCGTGGCTGGTCGCTCCGCCCGTTCATTTGCCAGCCAAGGACAGCAGCGCACGCTGGTGCTGTCCTGGAAGGTGGCCGAGGTTGCCGTGGCTCGCGATGTCCTGGGCACCGCCCCACTGCTGCTTTTGGACGACGTGATGAGCGAGCTCGACGGCGAGCGTCGCGGCGCTTTCCTGCGGCTGATTGGCGATGATATCCAGACGGTCATAACCACGACCAACCTGGGGTACTTTACCGATGACCTGCTTGATCGAGCCAAGGTGGTGAGCATGGGTGAGACGTGCTAATTACGAGCGCGAGAGCGAGACAGTCGCCTTCAGCGGGTTTTTGAACGCAGAGCGCCAGCGCATCCTGGCGGCTGCAACGCCTAAGCGCCGTGCGCAGATGGAGGCCGCCGAGGAGTCGCGCACGGTCTATCGCGCATGGAACGCGGTGTGCTCGGGCACGCGCGAGGGGCGGCATGTGACGGGACTGCGTTACCTGCCCGAGTCCAATGAGCTGCTGGTGTATCTCGACTCGCCCTCGTGGACGCAGGAAATGACGCTGTTGCGCGAGATCATCCGCGCGCGCATGGAGCGCGCCGGTGCGCATGTGGACGGCCTGGTGTTCAAAACCACCGCGCCCGGTCACACGCCGCCCGCCGCCAAGGAGCGCCTGCGCCCGGCGACGACCGAGCGACCGCCGGCCCCGCATGCCGACCTAAGTGAGGCCGAGCGCACCGAGATTGAGCGCCAAGTGGCGCCCATCGAAGACCAAAAACTGCGCGAGGCCCTCGAGAATGCCATGAGAGCCAGTGCCGAGTGGGCCAAGGGCGTGCAAAGCAAAAAAGAGCCTTAAATCGCATCTGGTGGCCTTGTAGAGCCAAATACCCTCGTTCCCGAGGGTATTTTTTTACGATAAACTAGTAAGGCTGTACACATTTTCTTGACTGAAGGAGGACGTGTGGCAAACGAAAACGATTACGATGGCGGCGAGATTAAGATTCTCGAAGGTCTCGAGGCCGTTCGTAAGCGCCCGGGCATGTATATCGGCTCGACGAGCGCCAGCGGTCTGCATCACCTGGTGTGGGAGATCGTTGACAACTCCGTCGACGAGGCCATGGCCGGTTTCTGCACCGAGATCCAGGTGACGGTCCACGCCGACAACTCCATCACGGTCGTCGACAACGGGCGCGGCATCCCCGTCGACGAGCACCCTGTTAAAAAGATCCCGACGCTCGAGGTCGTCATGACGATCTTGCACGCCGGCGGTAAGTTCGATAACTCGGCCTATAAGGTCTCGGGCGGCCTGCACGGCGTGGGCATCTCCGTCGTCAACGCACTGTCCAAGCGCGTGGTCGTTCAGGTTCGTCGCGATGGCAACACCTACGAGATGGAGTTCTCGCGCGGCAAGACCGTCAAGAAGATGGAGGTCGTGGGCACCTCGGATTCGACGGGTACCACCGTCACCTTCTGGCCCGACGACGAGATCTTCGAGACCTGCATCTACGATTTCGATACGCTGTACAACCGTCTGCAGGAGACGGCGTTCCTCAATAAGAACCTCAAAATCGTGCTGACCGACGAGCGCGAGGCGACTCCCCACGTGGAGGAGTTTTGCTACGAGGGCGGCATCGTCGACTTCGTCAAGTTCCTCAACGAGGGCAAGGACGTCCCTGAGGCCTTTAAGGAGCCCATCTACATCGAGGGCAAATCGGACCCGGATGCGCCCGTGGCCAAGATGGGCGAGGTCGAGGTTTCCCTGCAGTGGAACAGCGGCTACGGCGAGAACGTCATGTCGTTTGCCAACGACATCTACACTCCCGAGGGCGGCATGCACCTTGAGGGCTTTCGCACCGCGCTCACCCGCGTGATCAACGACTACGCGCGCAAGCAGAACCTGCTCAAGGAAAAAGACGCCAATCTGACCGGCGACGATGTGCGCGAGGGTCTTTCGGCCGTTATTTCGGTCAAGCTGCCCGACCCGCAGTTTGAGGGCCAGACCAAGGCCAAGCTCGGCAGCTCCTATATGCGTGCGCTCACGCTCAAGATCGTGACCGACGGCCTCGCCGATTACCTCGAGGAGCATCCCAAGCCTGCTCGCGAGATCGTCAAGAAGGCGCAACAGGCCTGCAAGGCGCGCAACGCCGCCCGCAAGGCGCGCGAGGCGACCCGCCGCAAGAGCCTGCTCGAGACGGCATCCCTGCCCGGTAAGCTCGCCGACTGCTCGGTGCGCGATGCCGAGCTGACCGAGCTCTTCATCGTAGAGGGCGACTCGGCAGGCGGTTCGGCCAAGGACGGCCGTCGCCGAGACATCCAGGCGATTCTGCCCCTGCGTGGCAAGATTTTGAACGTCGAGCGCGTTGGTGACCATCGCGCGTTCTCGAGTGACACCATCCAGTCGCTGATTACCGCGATCGGCTGCGGCGTCACGACGAGTGCCGGCGACGGCGGCGACTTCGATATCACCAAGGCGCGCTACCACAAGATCATCATCATGACCGATGCAGACGTCGACGGTGCGCATATCCGCATTCTGCTGCTGACGTTCTTCTACAAGTACATGCGTCCGTTGATCGATGCCGGCTACGTCTATGTTGCCTGCCCGCCCATCTTTGGCATTAAGGTGCGCAACAAGATCCACTACGTGTATCCCAACGGCCGCCAGCCCGAAGACGAGATCCTGCGCGACACCATCCAGAGTCTGGGCCTGAACCCCGACGACAACGACGAGGCCGGCAAGGCCAAGGATGGCAAGATCACCAAGAAGCGCAAGGGCTATACCGTCCAGCGCTACAAGGGCCTGGGCGAGATGGACCCCAAGCAGCTTGCCTCGACGACGATGGATCCCAAGACCCGCATCCTGCAGCGTGTGTCGATCGAGGACGCCGTGGTGGCGGACCGCGCCGTGCGCGAGCTGATGGGTTCCGAGGTCGGCTATCGCCGCGAGTACATTGAAAAACACGCGCACGATGCGCGCTTCTTAGACGCCTAGGTTTCCCAGGCACCCCATCTTGCCCTTCAGGATTTCGGGCGCCGCACGCAAGGCGCGCGCCCTCATCCTTCAGGGCAACCTGGGGCACCTGGAAAACCTAGGAGGGTTATCCGGTGTTCCCGGTAATTCGTCTCCGTGGTAGGGAACTAATGGACCACGCAAACCATGAGGAGGTAACGTGGCAGACGATATCAACAATAACGAGGGTATGGGCGAGACCGGCGATGCCGGCATGCCCGACGATCTGAAGCGCCTGCTTGCCCGTGCTGAGCAGGGCGAGGACGGCGATCCTGACGCCTATAACCCCGATGCCGATGATGACGAGGAAGAGGACGACGACGGTGAGCTCGAGGAGAGCTTTGGCGAAGTCGATCGTGGCGCCTCGGCCGGCGAGGATATAAACGGCGGCCAGCTCCAGATTTCGGAGTTTGGCCGCGAGATGAAGCAGTCATTTATCGAGTATTCGATGTCGGTCATCACGGCGCGCGCCCTGCCGGACGTGCGCGACGGCTTAAAGCCGGTGCACCGCCGCATCCTGTACGCGATGAACGAGAGCGGCATCTACCCCAACCGCCCACACAAGAAGTCGGCCTGGACGGTCGGCGAAGTTATCGGTAAGTACCACCCGCATGGCGACTTCGCGGTCTATGAGGCCATGGTTCGCCTGGCGCAGTGGTTCTCCATGCGCACGCCGCTCATCGACGGTCACGGCAACTTCGGCAACATCGACGGCGACGGCGCGGCAGCCATGCGTTACACCGAGAGCCGCCTGGCCAAGCCCGCCATGGAACTGCTGCGTGACCTGCAGAAGGATACCGTCGACTGGCAGCCCAACTACGACGAATCGCTCGCCGAGCCCGTGGCACTGCCTGCGCGCTTCCCCAACCTGCTGGTCAACGGTAGCCAGGGCATCGCCGTCGGCATGGCCACCAACATCGCCCCGCACAACCTCACCGAGGCGATCGAGGCCACCTGCTACCTGATCGACAACCCCGACGCCACCGTCGACGAGCTCATGCAGATCATGCCCGGTCCGGACTTCCCCACCGGCGCCATCATCATGGGCAGCGCCGGCATTAAGCAGAGCTACGAGACCGGCCGCGGCTCCATTACCGTGCGCGCCAAGGCTCACGTGGAGTCCACCAAGACCGGCCGCAGCCGCCTGGTCTTTACCGAGATTCCCTACATGGTCAACAAGGGCACCCTGCAGGAGAAGATCGCCCAGCTCGTCAACGACAAGCGCATCGAGGGCATCTCGGACATGCGCGATGAGTCCAACCAGAAGGGCATTCGTCTGGTCATCGAGCTCAAGAAGGGCGTCATTCCGCAGGTCGTGCTCAACAACCTGTATAAGTACACCTCGCTGCAGACGACCTTCGGCGCCAACAACCTGGCGCTTGTCAACGGCGTTCCCAAATGCCTGAGCCTGCGCGAGATGCTGCAACACTACATCGACCACCAGGTCGACGTCGTCACTCGCCGCACCCGCTTCGACCTTAAGAAGGCTCAGGCCCGCGCGCATATCCTCGAGGGTTACCTGATGGCCCTTGACCATATCGACGAGGTCATCAGCATCATCCGTTCCTCGCAGACCGATTCCGAGGCCAGCAGCCGCCTGATCGAGCGCTTTGGCTTTACACCCGAGCAGACCACGGCCATCCTCGAGATGAAGCTGCGCCGCCTGACCGGCCTGGAGCGCGACAAGATCCAGGAAGAGCTGGACGGCCTGCGCCGCGCCATCGCCTACTACGAGGACCTGCTGGCGCACGAGGAGAAGATCCTGGGCGTCATTAAGGAAGAGATGCGCGAGATCTCCAAGAAGTTTGGCGATAAGCGCCGCACCGAGATCAGCCAGGTCGAGAAGGACCTGGACGTCGAGGACCTCATTGCCGACGAGGACATGGTCGTGACCATCACCCACACCGGCTATGTCAAGCGCATCCCGGTGGCCGCCTACCGCGCCCAGAAACGCGGCGGCAAGGGCGTGTCGGGCGTCAACCTCAAAGAGGACGATGTCATCGACGAGATGTTCATCGCGTCCACGCACGAGTACGTGCTGTTCTTCTCGAGCAAGGGCAAGGTCTATCGCCTGAAGGTGCACGAGCTGCCGGTGGGTACGCGCCAGGCGCGCGGTACCGCGATCGTCAACCTGCTGCCCTTCGAGGAGGGCGAGAAGATCGCGAGCGTCATCAGCTGCCGCGAGTTCCCTGCTGACGAGTACCTGATGTTTGCCACCAAGAGCGGCATGGTCAAGAAGACCGTGATGAGCGCATATGACCGCAGCCGTCGCGACGGCCTGATCGCTATCAACCTGCGTGACGACGACGCGCTGCTGAACGTGCGCCGCGTGCGCGAGGGCGACAAGATTATCCTGGCCACCACCGCGGGCAAGGCGATCATGTTCTCCGAGGAGCAGGTGCGCGCCACCGGCCGCGATACCAGCGGCGTTCGCGGTATCGGTATGAAGGACGGCGTGAGCGTTCTGGGCATGGAAGTCACTAACGGCAACGGCGATCTGTTCGTCATCACCGAGCGCGGCTACGGCAAGCGCACGCCGGTTGCGGACTACCCGGAGCAGAATCGCGGCGGCCAGGGTGTCTACACCATCCAAATGACCGAGCGTAAGGGTAACCTCGCGGCCATGAAGACGGTGGGCCCGCAGCACGAGCTGTTCATCGTGACGGAGGGCGCGACGGTCATTCGCGTCAAGACCGACGAGATCAGCCAGACCGGCCGCGCCACCCAGGGCGTCAAGATGATGACCGTCGACGACAACGACCGCATCTGCGCCGTAGCCCGCATGACGGCAGCCAAGGAAAAACCCGAAGGCGAAGGCGCCGAGGCCGCAGCCGACACCGAAGAGGCCCCAGTCGACCTAGGCGACGGCAACGACATGCCAGAGGATCTCCTAGACGAGTAAGAGGCCCTAGCTGGTAGAAAATATCAGACCCCATATATCGGCGGTCGGCGCACCTGCGCGCCGACCGCTTTTTTGACAAGCTTGGAGCCCCGTGTCAGACGGCTGGGCGAGATGGGTTAGGTTTGTCGCGAGTTCCGCACGCAAAGAAGGCCACTTAATGTGGCCTTCGTCTTGCGCAGGACTGTTTGAAATTTTGAGGAAGCACCCGCCCTGCCGGGGCTCCCGGGTTCTGCAACGACTCGGCCGTTCGGGTCAGGTAGGCTGAATTGAATTTGGTGGATGAGGGCGCCGATGGCGCCCTCATTTTTTGTGGATGTGAAGCAGGGGCGGTCCCTTGGTCACATCGCGCCCCAAGATTTCCAAAAAGTTAACCTTTGTTGACCTCAATAGTTAGATAAACTAAACTATTTTCCAAAAGTGTGCTCGAGCAAACTGGTTTACTCGGGTGCTGAGGCACCGTGCCGCGTCCAATGCGGCAAAAGGGAGAAGCAACATGAAGAAGTCGACGTTCAATACCCTGCTTGTCGGTGGCGGTTTTCTGCTTGGCACGGCCGGCATCAAGCTGCTTACCAGCGCTCCGGTAAAGAATGCCTGCGTGCAGGGCATCGCGTGCGGTATGCGCGTCAAGAACTGCTACCAGGACATGGTCGAGCAGGCCAAGGCCAATGTCGACGACATGGTTGCCGAGGCGGCCTACATCACCCAGAGCGAGGCCGCTGCTGACGAGGCAGCCGAGTAGCGCTCCCAGGCACAAACTATGAGATTCTCGATTATCAGCGAGATCCCTGGCAGGACCCGCCTTCAGTTGGCGGGTCCTGTGCCAGAGAGCGATCTCGATGCGCTTCTAAAGCTCAGCGGCGAAATCGATGGTGTGCGCAAGGTGCGCGTCTACGGCCGCATCGGCCAGATGGCGCTGGAGTACGACGAGCCGCGCCGCGCGAGCGTGCTCGACGCCCTGGGCGCACTCGATGCTCAGGCTATCGCCGATGCCAAGTCGGGTTACGTGATGCAACTCGAGCCGCGCAAGCACAAACTCGTTATGGACCTGGCGACACTTATCGGCGCCCACTACGCGCGCCGCTGGTTCTTGCCGACGCCTCTGCGTGCGGTGTTTGTCGTGGCTGGTTACATGGCATTTTTGCGCGCTGCCCTTCATGAGCTGGCGCAGCCGCGCCTGACCGTTCCTGTGCTCGACGCTTCGGCCATCGGCATTTCGTTCGTCAAGCGTGATGTCGACACCGCGGGCCAGACGATGTTCCTGCTCAACGTGGGCGAGCTGCTCGAGGACTACACACGCGCCATGAGCGAAAACGAGCTCATCAACTCGCTGCTCGACGTGCCCGACAAGGCGCAAAAGGTCGTCGGTGACACCGAGGTGAGCGTTCCCGCCACCGAGCTTGAGCCCGGCGATCTGGTCGCCGTGCGCACTGGCATGTCCATTTGCATCGACGGTGTTGTCGAGCAGGGGAGCGCTATGGTCAACCAGGCGACCCTGACCGGCGAGCCGCTGGCCGTCGAGCGCAGCGTGGGCGACGACGTGTTCGCCGGAACCGTCGTGGAAGACGGCAGCATCTTGGTGCGCGTGCGCGCCAATACGGCGCAAACCAAACTGCGCTCAATCGTCTCGCTCGTGCAGACGGCCGACTCGCTCAAGTCCGAGGGCCAGTCGCATATGGAGGACCTTGCCAACAAGATCGTCCCGTGGAACTTCCTGCTGGCAGGCCTGGTTGCGCTTACCACCCGCAGTCTCATCAAGACCTCGGCGGCACTGATGGTCGACTACTCGTGCGCACTCAAGCTCACGGGTTCCGTCGCCGTCATGACTGCCATGAGCGATGCTGCCAAGATGGGCGTCATGGTCAAGGGCGCGAAGTACTTTGAGTCGTTTGCCAAGGCTGACACCATTGTGTTTGATAAGACCGGCACGCTTACCGAGGCGCAGCCGCGTCTTGCCTGCGTGCTCACCACCGATGGCTGGAGCAAGGACGAGGTCCTGCGCCTTTCCGCTTGCTTGGAGGAGCATTTCCCGCATCCGGTGGCGCGTGCCGTGGTCAACGCCGCCCGCGAGCGCGGGCTCGAGCACCGCGAGCGCCATGCTGCCGTCGAGTACATCGTGGCGCACGGCATCGCTTCGTCCATCGAGGGGCGTCGCGCAATCATCGGTTCGGCGCATTTTGTGTTTGAGGACGAGGGCGCACAGCTCGAATCCGACATCAAGGAGCGCATCGAGTCCCAGATGCAGGGCCTGTCGCCGCTGTATCTGGCGGTCGACGGCACGGTCGTCGGCGTGCTCGGAATCGAGGATCCGCTCAAGCCCGGGGTCCGTGAGGCCATCGCCGACCTGCACGCGTTGGGCGTCAAGCACGTGGTCATGCTCACAGGCGATTCGGAGCGCACGGCCGAGCGCATTGCGCGCGAGGCGGGTGTCGACGAGTTTAAGGCCGAGCTGCTGCCCGAGGACAAGTACGCCTATGTGGAGCGCATTAAGGGCGAGGGGCGCCACGTTGCCATGGTGGGCGACGGCGTCAACGATTCGCCGGCGCTCGGTTTGGCCGACGTGGGGCTGGCAATGGGTGGCGGAAGCGACATCGCCAAGGAGGTCGCCGATATCATCCTGACCGATACGGATCTGGCCGCGATCGTGCGTCTGCGCCGCATGAGCCAGGGCCTCGTTGATCGTCTGACGAGCTCCTACTCTAAGGTGATGCTCACCAACTCAGCGCTGTTGGCACTGGGCATTACCGGAACGATTGCCCCGCAGGCGTCGTCGCTGCTGCACAACGGCTCGACGATTGCCTACAGCCTGAGCAACGCGAAGGCGTACCTGCGTTAGCAGACGTGTTCGCCCACGTTATCTGGCCTGCGCCCAGACGGCATCGGTGTCGTCCGGGCGCAGGCCTTTTGCGTTTGAACATTTGCTAGCTTCTCTATATAGTGGTGCTAGCATGGCTAGCAATTGAAGGGAGCGGGATCGACGTGGGTGCTGTTAGCGGCATGGCGCAGGTGAATGTTCGCGTAGATCGCTCGGTTAAAGAGCGCGCCGAGGAAGCGCTGCGGCTTTCGGGCAGGTCACTGCCCGAGCTCATCAAAAAGGTGGTGGCCAAGGTCGCGCAGGGTGGCGGGCAGTGTGAGGAAGTGCTTGCGGCCGTCGACGACCGGCAGCAGACCGTCGCGCCCGATACACCGTTCGCCGCGTCGTGGACAGCGGCAGACCGGCTTTATGCAGATTTGGGCATCGCTGCGTCGCCCGTATCCGACGATCGCGGTTGGGACACAATCTATTTCGAAGCCATGGATGAGCATTATCGCCAAAAGGGGATGATCCAGTGAGTGGGGCGCCTCTCAAGATCATGGTAGACGCCAACGTATGGGTTGATTCGTTTTGCGTCGACCATGCCGAGTCTCTTGCCGCGCGTGCGTTTATTGGACAGGCGACGGAGACGGGGGCGTTGCTGTTCTTCCCGGTGCATATCGCTAAGGACGTGCTGTACGTTGTCCAACACGAGCTGAAGCGTAACGTTCTTGCCAGCGAGGGAGCGCTCGACGAGGCATCTGCCCGTGCAATTGGCGATGCGGCGTTGGCGTTTGTTCGGAACATGACCGAAAACGCCACGGCCGTAGGCGCTGATGTATCCGATCTGTGGCTAGCCGACAAATATCTGACGCTCCATCGCGATTACGAGGACAACTTGGTGCTCGCCGCATGCAAGCGCGCACAGGTTGATTACTTGGTGACTAACGATCGCAAACTGCTCGAACATGCCGATCTTGCAGCAAAGACACCTCGTCAAATGATGCCGATTCTTGCTTTGGCCGAACGCGGCGGCGCGGCTATCGGTTAACGCGAACTGTTTGCGGGCCTCTTGGACGACGATGCGCCAAGGGGCCCGCGTCTGCTATTTACAAAAGCTCGGCCTTAATGGCGGGACTTTCTGCGAGCTGCTCGGCGGCCTTTTCGTCGGAGCTGTCGAGTGCTGCCAAGCTGCGGTAGACCCACTCGTTGACCTGGGTGTTCTTGACGCCTGCGGTCTGCATAAGGGCGCCTACCTCGCGAATTGCTGCGAGCAGATCGGCTTTGGGACCCGCGAGCTCGACCTCGATGCCGTGGTAGGCGGTCACGCCGCGGTTCTCACTCACGTGGTCGATAAAGCCCTCGACGGTCTCAAGCTGCTGGGCGAGAGCTGCATCATCGTCAGCGTCCAGCGCGACGAGTGCGTTCGATACCGTGAGGGCGGGATGTCCGCAGGGGACAAAGCCTTCGATGACATCCATAGCTTCGGTAATGGTTGAGCCCAGGCCTGCGAGGGCATTGACGAGTTGCTGCTTGGTATCCATAACGGTCCTTTCGATGGGTCAATTTTGCTTGGCGAAAATATACGTGACGTGTTCGGTGGCAAAAGTGCGAAGTACAGCGCACATTGTGGTCTTCACAGCTCGTGCATAGAACAGCTGTCCGCTTTCAGAACGTGGTAAGATAACACTCCACAAGTGGGGCTCGCCCCGCATGTTCCTTGAAAAGTCGACGGCTGTTGGGTGCTTGCAGGCCCGATGCCATCCAGACTTTCCCGACATTCGGGGGCGACTGGTTTCGACACGATAGCTCTGAGAGAGGAAGCAAGCCGAGGTCTCCTCGCCTCGCTAAACAGGGGTACCGTCAAATTGAATTGACAACAACTCTTCTTTTGAGCCTATGGCTCTCGCTGCTTAGTTTATAGCGGCGCGTCAACCCGGTGATTTCCCCGACACCGGCGCGACGTCATGTTAGGGGAATGCTCCTGCGCACGTAATCGGTATGGCGCAGGCTAAGACCGAACCGGTTGGGATGCCGCGAGCGTGTCGCTGCGCGCAAAGCGTCCGAGACTAAACCAGCGACTGAGCTTGGAGATGCCAATCAGGGGGCTTTCGTGGACCGGAGTTCGATTCTCCGCGCCTCCACCATAAGTAACAGGCAGGTAGATACTCATATCTACCTGCCTTTTTATTTCTTGTCCGCACCGCGGAGAATCGAACTCTGTGCAGGGCGCGGGCGTAAAGAAAACGCGTAAGCGTTTTTAGCCCGCGGGCGAGGGCGGCGGCAGCCGGCCGAAGCCGGTGCGTATTTGCGAAGCAAATACGCGGATTCTTCGCGCAAAGCCTCAGCCCAATATAGATGCGATGTTTATCGAATTTCAGCTGGCCTCGCCCAGCATCAACGGATCCCCCGTACCGCGGAGAATCGAACTCTATGCAGGGCGCGGGCGTTAAGCAAACGCGAAGCGTTTGTAGCGAGCAGGCGAAGGCGCCGGCAGGCGCCTGAAGCCGGTGCGGATTTGCGAAGCAAATACGCGGACGTCCCGTTGCCCGCTCCAATTCCAAAATGTTAGGTTAATGCCTGCTGCCCATACTCGCACCCGCGCACGGTACAATGGTTGAGTTACGACCAACGTGCCAATAACCAAAAAGGAGCCGCTATGATCGATCGCTATACCCGCCCGGAGATGGGACATATCTTCTCCCTCGAGAACAAGTATGCCATTTGGCAGGAGATCGAGGTCCTGGCCTGTGAGGCCCAGGCGGAGCTCGGCAAGATCGGCATTTCTAAAGACGAAGCCCAGTGGATTCGCGACCATGCCAACTTTGAGAAGGCAAAGGTCGACGAGATCGAGGAGGTCACGCGCCACGACGTCATCGCCTTCCTGACCAACATGAAGGAGTACATCGACGCCGATGTTCCCGAGGGCGACCCCAAGCCCAGCCGCTGGGTTCACTATGGCATGACCAGCTCCGATCTGGGCGACACGGCTCTGTGCTACCAGCTCACCCAGGCCTGCGACCTGATCATCGAGGACGTCAAGAAGCTCGGCGAGATTTGCAAGCGTCGCGCCTTTGAGGAGCGCAACACGCTCTGTGCCGGCCGCACTCATGGCATCCACGCCGAGCCGATGACCTTCGGCATGAAGTTTGGCTCTTGGGCATGGGAACTCAAGCGCGACCTTGATCGTCTTGAGGATGCTCGCAAGAACGTTGCCTTCGGTGCCATCTCCGGTGCCGTCGGCACCTACAGCTCCATCGAGCCGCTCGTCGAGGAGTACGTCTGTGAGCACCTGGGTCTGGTTCACGACCCGCTGTCCACGCAGGTCATCAGCCGCGATCACCACGCCTATCTTGCCGGCGTGCTTGCCACTACAGCGGCCACCTGCGAGCGCATCGCGACCGAGGTCCGCAACCTGCAGAAGACCGATACACTCGAGGCCGAGGAGCCCTTCCGCAAGGGCCAAAAGGGCAGCTCCGCCATGCCGCACAAGCGCAACCCCATCACCATGGAGAAGGTCTGCGGTCTGTCGCGCGTCGTGAAGTCCAACGCCCAGGTCGCCTTCGACAACGTCGCCCTGTGGCACGAGCGCGACATTTCGCACTCTTCCGCCGAGCGTGTCGCCCAGGCCGATAGCTTCATCGCGCTTGACCATATGTTCCAGTGCCTCATTCGCGTTATCGACGGCCTGCAGCTGTATCCGGCCCGCATGATGGCCAATCTCAACAAGACCCGCGGCCTCATCTTCTCCTCCAAGGTCCTGCTTGCCCTCGTCGATACGGGTATCACCCGCGAGGATGCGTACGCCATTGTGCAGGAGAACGCCATGGCCACCTGGCACGAGGTGCAGGATTGTGTCTCTGGCCCCACCTTTAAGGAGCGTCTCGAGGCCGATCCGCGCTGCACCGTCAGCCAGGAGAAGCTCGACGAGATTTTTGATCCGTGGGACTTCCTCACCCGCATCGATACGGTCTTCGATCGCCTGGAGCAGCTGAGCTTCGAGTAGGGTTAACCTAATTCGACCGCTTGCGGATGCATTTCAACCTTTGGCGCCTTGCCCGTCTTGGGCGAGGCGCTTTTTTTACTGTCGCATATGCGCCCGGGTAATAAAATGAACTCCGACTGCTGTTTCGATGAAAGGGGGCACGTGCCCAGACGCATCAAGCGGGCCACCATCGTCTCGTTTACGCTCATACTCCTTGTTGCCGTCTGTGCGGGCGCCCTGACGTATACCGTTCGAAGCAGTTCTTCCTCCTCGAATGAAGCCGATAGAGATCTCCCGGTGCTCAAAATCGGCGTTACGGATAACGACCCCTATGTGTATGTCGATACCACGGGCGATTACGCCGGTATCGATATCGACATCGCCCGCGAGGCCTGCAAGCGTGCGGGGCTCAAGCCACAGTTTGTCGATATTGACTGGAACGATCGCGACCGGCTGCTCAAAAACGGTGATATCGATTGCCTGTGGTGTGACTATTCTCCCTGTTATCGCGAGGATAAGTATTACTGGACCGAGCCGTATCTAACCGTGACGGTCTCGGTTACCGCCAAGAAAACGAGTGGCATCAAGTCCTTGGCACATCTCGATGGAAGTAAGACCATTGCGGTGATTGCGGGTTCGGTGAGTGAACGCCGATTGCTTGCGGGGGATTTGGGGGTCTCGTCGGACGTTCAAATCAAATCATATGGCTCTGCCGAACTCTGCAAAGCCGCTCTAGTCAAAGGGTACGTTGACTGCTGGATGGCGGATGTCCAGTCGCTTGACCGACTCGTTGCTCAGTATCCCGGCGTTTACCGTGTGTTTGCCGACAATGTTATGACGGTTGACCTGGGCGTCGCGTTTGATGACAGCTATGAAGGATCGGTCGTAAAGGATCTCAATACCGCGCTGTTCGACATGGATCGAGATGGCACGATTGACCGTATTGTGGGCAATTACAAGACAGGAGCGACGACGGGCGGGCAAGGAGGAAATTCATGACAACTGATGAGCACCGTTTGAGTCGAAAGACTCTGAACGTCATAGCTGCCAGCGTTATTGTCAGCGCCGTCTTGTTAGGCCTGTTGTATACGGTTGGAACCCATCGCTGCCTCGAAAAAACGCTTGGGTTTGGCCAAGAAATCATGGTGTTTTTGGAGAACGCTTGCGAAAAATATGACCGCTACGAACAGGGGAGAAAAACCGAGGCGACGCACGATTTGCTCGCCGCGGTCGAATCGTTTGTGACGTTCCTGTCCTCTGATCGCGTTGAGGTTAACGACGATCTTATCGAGCAATTTGTCCATGCCGAGAACCTTTCGGGGCTGATGGTCATGGACTCCGATGGCCATATGGCTGCCCACTACGACATCGATGGTCGCGATCCGCTCATGTTGTGGCGAGATGAGTTGGCCTGTTCGCCGGTCGCATCGATGTATCAAGGTTCCAAAGTGACCTACTCAACTGTCGATGAGCGCCGTGGTGTCGTTTTTGCCGTCTGTGCTGTTCCGTATGGCGACGGCGTTGTCCTGGCATACCGCTCACTTGTTTCCGATACGGCGGACGACTATTCATATGCCATAGCCGACGTGCTTTCGAACAGTACCTTCCACCAGGGTCCCACGGTGCTTGTTATGGAGGATGCGGAGATTGTCTCATCCAACAGTGCCGATGCTGACGTGTCGCTCGCCCGACCCTCACCAGCGTAGGAGTTGAGTGGAAAGACGACGGCCTGACGCGCATCGAATATCGAGGAGACGAATGGTATGCCGTGCGTGCGGCATATAAGGACTACCGCCTGTTTGCGCTATATCCCAAATCTGAGGTCATGTCTGACAGGATTTCATTTGTCGCCGTCGGCGTCTTGGTGTGTCTTGCGTTTTGGGTCGTAGTGCTGTTGGCTCGAAATATCGTTGACCACCGCAATTTGGTCGAAAAGGATAAACAGCTCGGCATTATCAATGCCATAAGCGCCATCTACGATTCGACCTTCCTTTTGCATCTCGACACCCTCGAGATCGAGGGGATCAATATGTCGCCGGCGATAGCGAAGATATTTGCCGAGCACAGCGAGGCATATGACTTTATGGACACGGTCTGCCGGGATATCGTGAGCCCCGAAAGCCGCGAAGCGGTTGTGGGACTCGTAGATATAAGTTCGCTTCGTGAACGTATGGAGGGCGTACCGTACTTGGCTGCCGAGGTGCGAGATTGTCGAGGCGCTTGGTACTCGCTACAGGTTGTCCCCCAGCATCGCGATGAGCAAGGCCGGCTGGAGTCGGTCGTCGTGGCGACGCACAACATATCGATGGTCAAGCATGCCGAGGAGCTGTCATATCAAGACAAACTGACGGGGCTTCGCAACCGCAACTATCTTGAATCGCGCGGAGATAGCCTGGTAAACGAGGACTTGCCCGTGAGCGTGATTATGTTGGACTGCAATTATCTCAAGCGGACCAACGACATCTATGGTCACGAGATGGGGGATGAACTGCTGCGACGGACGGCGTCCGTGCTGCGGCGGGTGGCTGGTGCGGATTATCTGCCGATGCGCCTTGGCGGCGACGAGTTTTTGCTGGTTTGCCCCCATACTGACAGCGAGTCTGCGCTCGGGCTGGAACAGGATCTTCGTCTCGGTCTTGCCGCGGTAAGCGATGAGGCCCTGACGGTCAGCGCATCGATTGGCGTGGCGACCGTCGAGACGGCTGGAAATACGCTGGCCGATGTATATCGTGTCGCCGACCACAATATGTATCGGGAGAAGCGCACGGTCCACGCACAGGGTGCGGACTGCTAATCTTGCCCCCGCGAGTCCATGCATCGTAGGATGTTGAATCGGTGCTTGCGATAATAAGTCGGCCCAGGCGGGGATAATAGACGTCTGAAATTTCTTTCTGAGAGGGGATCTCAATGATTAGTTTTGACTACAAGCCGCAGGGTGTATGCTCTCGCAATATTCACCTCAATCTCTCTGACGATGGCAGCAAGGTGCTGGGCGTTGAGTTTACCGGCGGCTGTGACGGCAATCTCAAGGCAATCTCCAAGTTAGTCGAGGGTGCTCCTGCCGATCGCGTAATCGAGGTTCTCGCCGGTAATACCTGCGGTATGAAAAAGACCTCTTGCGCCGATCAGCTTACGCGCGCTATCGAGGCCGCTCGCGCCGAGATCGCCTAATGGGTATCGCCGACCACATCAAGAATGGAATATCGCGCCGTGGCTTTGTGCTCGGCGGTGCTGCCGCGGGCGCTGCCACGGTGCTTGCCGGTTGCTCGAAAAAAACGGGCACCAGCGACGATGCCGCCGGCGAGCCGCAGGTTATCAAGGACGATTCGAAGATTGTCTCGATCACTGATGAGTACGAAGCTGTTGATATCGATCTTGAGCCGGCGGCGTCGTGGACGCTGCCGCTGGGCACGCTGCTGTACTACTGCGATGGCGACTACGCCGCCGCGATGATGGCGCCTGCTTCTGCCCTGCATGCCAATACGCTTGGTGTGCTCAACCTGGGCGATGGCTCGCTTACCACATTAATCGAGGATCCTATCGAGGGCACGGGATATGCTTTTTACGATGTCCGTGCCGGCGATGGCGTGTTTGCGTGGGTTGAGATGAACTTTGCCAACTCATCGTGGAAGCTCTACGCTCAAAATCTGTCGGGCGCTTCGCTCTCTGGCGACGTGGCTGAGCTCGATCGAGGTGGCAAGGACTATGATCCGCCCCTGTTTACGGCGTTCGGGTCATCGGTCATCTGGTATAAAATGCCTTCGGCAGGCGGCAATAAAACGAGTAGTGATTCGTTTTGCTATCGTCGCTCGCTTGATGAATCCAAGGCCGAGACAATTTGGAAATCGACGGGCCGCTTTGCATCGGCCCCGCGTGCGAGCGACGGCATTTTGACCATCTCGCCGCGTGTCCGCAACGACGAGGGTGTCTACTACGGCATAACGGCAATCGATCTGACCGACGGCAACAACACCAAACGTGCCCAGCTAGTCCTTCCCTCGTCAGTCTCGCCTTTCGAGGCCGTATATATGGGCGATACCTTCGTGTTTTCTATCGAGGCGACCTATAGTGGCGTGGGCAGCTTGGGCAATATGGGCACGTATATCGGTAATGAGGGAGGGCCGTACCTCTTCCTGTCCCGCGAGCCGCTCGCATGTGCGGCTGGCAAGAAGAATAAATACCTTGTTAAGGTGCAGGCGTCGCATTTCCTGATCGACACCTCTGCCAAGACCTATGGCTCGCTGCTGTCGCCCGACCGCGCTTTGGAGTATGGCGATTATCCAGCTACGGCGGGAAAATCGGACTCATTCCTTACGTACGCCACGGTGCGCAACAGCCAGGGTATACCCGAGACGGTCACCGCACGCCTATTCTCTCTTTAAGCTTAGAGGGGTTAAAAAGGCGCCAACAGGGGAATAAACGCGTTGTAATTGTGAGTACCGCCCGCCGAGCTGCCGCGTCATAGTGGCATCCGGCGGGCTCAGGTGCGTTAAAATGGGCTTGTTCTTAGCTGATTGAGACAGGGGGGCCGTGTTATGGCTTCAGATGCAAAAAAGATTCTGCTGGTCGAGGATGAGAAGGCAATCCGTGACGCCGTCGCTGCCTATCTCGAGCGCGAAGGCTACTGGGTTGTGGGTGTCGGCGACGGCCAGTCCGCGATCGAGGAGTTCGAGAAGCATCAGTTTGACCTGGTCGTGCTCGACCTTATGCTCCCCAAGATCCCCGGCGAGCGCGTTTGCCGCACCATTCGCGATACCTCGGATGTCCCCATCATCATGCTGACTGCCAAGGGCGAGATCGAGGACCGTATTATCGGTCTTGAGCTCGGCGCCGACGACTATCTGATTAAGCCGTTCTCGCCGCGCGAGCTTGTCGCGCGCGTACGCGCCTTGTTCCGCCGTGCCCATCAGGCCGACGAGCCAGCCGTCGAGGTACTCGACTTCGGCGATCTGGTCATCGATATCTCGGGCCACAAGATTTTGGTCGAGGGCAAGGAAGTCGACCTGACGGCTTCCGAGTTTAAGCTGCTCACCACGCTTGCCCGTCACCCCGGTCGCGTCTACAACCGCATGGAGCTGGTCGAGAAGGTGCTCGGCTACGACTTTGAGGGCTATGAGCGCACCATCGATAGCCACGTGAAGAACCTTCGCGCCAAGCTGGGCGATGATCCCAAGAAGCCCAAGTGGCTCTACACCGTCCACGGTGTCGGCTATCGCTTCGAGGCTCCGGCCAAGACCGATAAGTCGGACGAGAAATAGGGAAATCACATATGACACCTGCGCGCTTTGAAATCGGACAAAAGCACAAGCAGGAGAGCGAGGCGGGTTCCAAGGCTAGTTGGAACACGCCTCGTTCCGATTCACGGCCAACGATGAGCTATCCCTCGCGCATGGCACTTGCTTTTGCTCTGACATCGCTCATGACGGTATTGGTGCTGGTGGGCGTGGTCTCTGTTGTGTGGGGCACGGTCTTTTCGGATTACACGCGCTCCAATATCGTCGAGATTGCCAATTCTGCTGCCGAAAAGCTTGCGACGTCGTATGAGGAAAACGGCAACTGGACTGCGGGCGAGCTGCGCACGGTCGCGACATCGAGTTTGGTATCCGACGACCTGAGTATGCAGGTCGTCAACAAGAAGGGCGTTGTCGTCTATGACGACTCATGGCCTTCGGCAAGCGCGACCGCCGATGTGCGCGAGAACGAATCGCCGTCGAGCAGCTCGAGCGGGAAAAAAGCATCGCATAGTCCGGTCTCGTCGGCTCCCACCGGCTCCGATAGCGTTGCAAACGTCGAAATCATAACGTCTTCCGGCGAGCATGTCGGACAAGTAAAGCTGTGGGCCATCGGCTCCGATGCCTTGCTCACCAAGGCAGATTCTGCGTTTAGGGAGAAGACCTTTAACGCCATGGCCCTTGCTGCGGTTGTTGCAGTTTGCATTTCGGTCGTTATCGGATCACTCGTGTCGCGCATGCTCACCAAGCCGATTCACCGTATTACCAGCACGGCCAAGCAAATTCGCGATGGCGATCTGTCTGCTCGTACGGGCTTGCGCGGCGATGACGAGATCGATCAACTGGGCGAGACATTCGATGAGATGGCCACATCGCTCGAGAAGGATATGAAACACGAGAAACGTTTGACCTCGGACGTGGCTCACGAACTTCGCACTCCGCTTATGGCCATGCTCGCAACGGTCGAGGCCATGCAGGATGGCGTATATCCTACCGACGATGAGCACTTGGAGACTGTTGCTTCCGAGACGCGTCGCCTGGCTCGTCTGGTGCAGCAGATGCTCGACCTGTCGCGCATGGAAAACAGCACGGCTCCGCTCAACCTTGAGCCGGTGGACATGGTTCCTTTCGTGCGTTCCATCGTCAATGCCCAGGAGCGCCTGTTTGTCGACCGCGATCTGCGCTTGCGCTTTGCTGACGAGACCCAAGGTCACGACGATGTCGTCGAAGCCGATCCCGACATGATCACGCAGTGCGTCATCAATCTCATGAGCAACGCCATGCGCTACACCCCCGAGGGCGGTTGGGTCGTGGTGTCGGTGCTCAGTGACCGCAAACACGTCAGCATCGCCGTTTCTGATACCGGCATCGGTATTGCCAAGGATGACTTGTCGCGCATCTTCGGCCGTTTTTGGCGCGCCGATGCCAGCCGTGCCCGTGAGGCGGGCGGTCTGGGCGTGGGCCTCGCCGTGACTAAACAGATCGTCGAGCGCCATCACGGCTACATATCCGTGGAGTCGGAGCTTGGAAAGGGTACGACTTTTACGATTCATCTGCCTCGCGAGCACACGGCGGACGCGGCATCTACTACAATGGAGCACTAGCTTTTCGCTATTCGGTGAAGGAGGGGTTTCGTCCCTGCCGCTCCGAGTTTGCGAAAACGTGCGGGAAAGAACCCGCATTACTGTCGTATTTTGGTAAGGAGTGACTCACGTGACAACGATGGAGCGTCGTCCGGATTCCCGTGGCAAGGTTCGTGATATCTACGATGCCGGTGAAAACCTGCTGATGGTCGCCACCGACCGCATTTCTGCGTTCGACTTCATTCTTCCCGACGAGATTCCGTTTAAGGGAGAGGTGCTCAACCGCATCTCGGCATTCTGGTTCGATAAGTTTGCCGACATCGTTCCCAACCACCTCGTTTCCATCGACCCGGCGGATTTCCCTGAGGAGTTTGCTGAGTATCGTGACTACCTCGCCGGCCGCGCCATGCTGGTTAAGAAGGCCCAGACGATTCCTATCGAGTGCATCGTCCGCGGCTATCTGACCGGTTCGGGCAAGAAGACCTACGACGAGAACGGCACCGTCTGCGGCATCCAGCTGCCTGAGGGCCTGACCGAGGCTTCCAAGCTTCCCGAGCCGCTGTTTACGCCGTCCACGAAGGCCGAGATCGGTGACCACGACGAGAACATCTCGTTCGAGCGTTGCTGCGAGATCGTGGGCGAGGACATCGCCACGCAGATTCGCGACCTTTCCCTCAAGATCTACAAGGCTGCCGCCGAGTATGCAGCGACCCGTGGCATCATCATTGCCGACACCAAGTTCGAGTTTGGTGTCATCGATGGCAAGGTCACGCTGATCGACGAGTGCCTCACGCCCGACTCCAGCCGTTTCTGGCCTGCTGCCAGCTACGAGGAGGGCAAGATCCAGCCTAGCTACGACAAGCAATTCGTCCGCAATTGGCTCAAGGCCAACTGGGATATGACGGGGGAGACCCCGCACCTGCCCGCCGAGGTCATCGATGGCACGTCCGAGCGCTATCGCGAGGCCTTCCAGATCATCACGGGCTCCCAGTTCACAAGCATGAAGGAGAACGCATAAGTGAGTACCCGTAGCGCCACGAACAAGCGCACGCAATCCCACGAAGTTACCGGGGTTGCGCGCAAGTCTGCCGCATCTGCTAAGCCCGCCCGCCAAGCAGCGGGCTCCGTTCGCGTCGTGCCGGCTTCGTCTAAGGCACGCCGCAAAGAGCTCGAGAAGGGCGAGAACCTCGAGGGCCTCTCTAAAGAGGAGAAGCGCGCCCGCAAGGCTAAGCAGCGCGCCAAGGAGGACCGCATCTATACGGTGTCGAATATCCTCCTCAAGCAGGACGAGGACTACACCAAGCGCCGTCGCATCTGGTGGATTGTGCTCGCCATTGGCATGGTGCTCGTCGTGGCAATTTGGGCCTCGCTGTACTTCGCTCCCGCTGGCATGGTGTCCAGCCCTGTCCAGATGGTCGGCATCGTTTTGTCCTATGTCATCATCCTAGGTGACTTTATCTACGACTTCGCTCGTATTCGTCCCTTGCGCAACATGTACCGCGCGCAGGCCGAGGGCATGTCCGAGAACAAGCTCAACGCTCTTATCGAGCGCGCAGCTGCCGAGGAGGACAAGAAGGACTCCAAGAAGAAGTAGCGTTTGCATACATACTTATCGCTAAGATATAAGGCGCGTCGTTTTTGCGGCGCGCCTTTTTACTGTTCTATAGATAGATGGAGTGGCACATGATTCGAGCTGCCCTGACGGTCGAAGAGGCTCTGGAGAGCATGAAGGCCTTGGAGCCCAAGATTAAAAACTACGCGCGCCTAGTCGTCCGCAAGGGCGTAAACGTTAAGCCCGGCCAGGAGGTCGTCGTTCAGTCTCCGGTCGAGTGCGCGCCGTTTGCGCGCGTGGTGGTCGCGGAGGCCTATGCTGCCGGCGCCGGCCACGTGACGGTCATCTGGGCCGATGATACCGTGACGAGGCTCACGTACGAGCATGTCGAGAAAGGCTATTTTGAGCAGACGCCCGAGTGGAAGCGCATGCAGCTGGATTCCTTGGCCCAGGATGGTGCCTGCTTTGTCTTTATCGAGGGTGCGGATCCTGCGGCCCTCAAGGGCATCGATCCAGCCAAGCCAGCCGCGGCATCCAAGGCGAGGAATACGCAGTGCAAAGTTTTCCGCCGTGGACTGGATTACAACATCAATCCGTGGTGCATCGCCGGCGCTCCGGTCGTGGCTTGGGCGCACGAGGTGTTCCCGGGAGACGCCGATGAGGTTGCAATCTATAAGCTGTGGAATGCGATTCTGCATACCGCTCGCGCCGATGGCCAGGACCCAGAGAGCGACTGGGAACTCCATGACGCCGCATTCGAAAAGAACCTGCGTTTCCTGAACGACAATCGTTTCGACTACCTGCATTACACCGCGGCAAATGGAACCGATCTGACGATTGGCATGACGAAAGGTCACGAGTGGGCCGGCGGCAAGGGCAAGACGCCCGAAGGGCACCCCTTCTTCCCCAACATTCCCACCGAGGAAGTCTTCACTTCGCCCGATCGCATGCGCGCCGACGGTATCGTGTACTCGGCCATGCCGCTCATCCACCACGGCAATAAAGTCGACGATTTTTGGATTAAGTTCGAGGGCGGCCGCGTAGTGGACTACGATGCCCGCGTGGGCAAGGCGACGCTTGCGAGCATTATTGACACCGATGAAGGCGCCGCTCATCTGGGTGAGGTCGCGCTCATTTCCAAGAACACGCCGATCCGCGAAAGTGGTGTTCTGTTCTACGATACGCTCTATGACGAGAACGCTAGCTGCCATCTCGCGCTAGGTGTCGGTTTCCCCGAATGCATCGAGGGTGGGTATGACATGTCCAAGGAGGAGCTCCTGGAGCATGGCGTTAACGTCTCGAGCACGCACGTCGATTTTATGATCGGCACGGACGACATCGATATTACGGGCATTACGCCTGATGGACGTGAAGTTGTGATTTTCCAGAACGGTCAATGGAGTTGGGAATAGTCCCAGACCGTGGTACAATGCCACCCGCGGGCCGTTAGCTCAGCTGGCAGAGCAGGGGACTTTTAATCCCAAGGTCCAGGGTTCGAACCCCTGACGGCCCACCCAAAGATTGTTGAGACGGTCAACTTCGGTTGGCCGTCTTTTTTGTCGCCTTTTCATGGGTTCGAACCCGTCGGGGCGCGGAGCTGAGTAAACGCGTGAGCGTTTGCCAGCGCAGCGCGCAAGGCGCGAAAGCGCCGCAGCGGCCGCCTGCGGAGCAGGCTGAACCCCTGACGGCCCACCCAAAGAAAGGAAAACGAAATGAAAACAGATAGATGCGGAATTAGCGGCAGCACATTAAAGATAATAGCAGCCATTTCGATGGTTCTCGATCATGTAAGCAGGATCGTCCTGACCGATGGAATCATGACTCACGCATCGTACAATCAGATATCAGACGAACAGTGGGCGATTCTAAGCGAGGCTTCGGATGTGCTTCATGTTCTTGGCAGAATTGCATTTCCCTTATTTTGCTTTTTGATAGTTGAGGGATTTTTGCATACTCATGACATAAAGAGGTACCTGCGAAATATGCTTGTCTTCGCAATCATTGCGGAACCCATATACGATTTCGTTCAAACCGGGCAACTATTTGACCTTCGGCAACAAAATGTTATGTGTGAGCTCCTGCTTTGCTTGGTCTTTTTGATTATTCTGGAAAAGATACAAAGTCTTTCAAAATGGAAAAGGTACATCGCAGAAACTGCTCTGATTGTTTTGACAGCACTGGCAGCTGAATACACTAAACTAGATGGCGGTGTGTATGGCATTCTGCTTGTGGCTGCATTCTATTTATTCCACGACAGCAAGGTCAAGATGTTCTTTGCTGCAGCGTGCGCAGTGCTCCTTTCGTCATGCCATATAGTTGGCGGCGGATTTGAGTTTGCTACAGCTAATGTATTTAATCCTGATGTTGCTGCCGCGGTCGTTTCGTTGCTGCTTATCAATCTTTATAATGGTAAGCGAGGGCTGAACCTGAAATATTTCTTCTACATTTTCTATCCGGCACATCTTGCTCTGCTTTATGGTGTCTCACTTATTGTTTTGAACTGTCTTTAAAAACTCTCAAACAAGTCTCTGAAAACGGAAACAAATTGACTCTAAGACTGCTTGTGAATTTCCGGAAGACCTGAGAGATGCGAGGATAGGCAACGAGGGCTGCAGAGAGATGCTTCTCAGTTCTCTGGCGGATCGCACGTATCTGTATGAGGATCACTTCCACACACTCATTAATAACAGTGATAAACACGGCAGATCCTCAAAACATGAGGCTGTGGAGGTCGAACGATGCTTCGAAAGCATGAATGGCAGCGAGAAAATGAGTTCGGAAGCGCCCTCTGGATGATCCAGCATAGAATAGAAAGCGATCGGCTCTGGCTGGTCGCTTTTTTGTTGCCGCGCCACGGGTTCGAACCCGAACTTCTCTATATATAAGAACGCTTGGCGAACAAAACCTGCCTTTTACCGACGGGAAACAAATAGCTGATGCTTTTGGAGTAAAGTGGCGCTCCAGAGATGACCGATGCCTTAACACCTATAAACCAGCTGGTCATCGCCAATATCAGAAGCCAATGCTTCAGTTTTAACCTCAGTGATGCAACTGAGGGACCTATTCATTTGTGAACAAAATATGGAGTGCGCGATTCCCGCCCCCGGCGCCCCTCCGGTCTGGCAATATATCTCCTTGCCGCGCGGCCCGGTCGGACCGGATGAGCCGCCAGGCGTGCACCTTGAGAACCGGATACTGCGAGGATGGACACACCAGATGTGTCGCATCCGGGCAGACATCGAACCATTTGAAATGGTCTAACTTGGATTTGTTTTTCGCAAGGCCGCCGAGAGGCGGCCCCGAGAAATTCCTTTTCCTATACTAAAACCATATGAATCGAACGGAACCGATCAGCGATGGACTGAGAGGACCGGACGGGCTCGAAGCCCATGCATTTTTGGACGGAGAGTTCGATCCTGGCTCAGGATGAACGCTGGCGGCGCGCCTAACA
>URSO01000006.1 GCA_900550415.1 uncultured Collinsella sp. | reverse complement strand
ATGGGCTGGCGCTTTGCGCTTCGCGCTGCGCCTGCCCATGCCCCCTGCGGAATGTTTGCAAGACTAAACCCCGGTCCCCGCTGCGTTGACGTTGCCGTGACCCTGGCCGGCCGCTTCTAGCGGGCCGCCGGGTCGGTGGCGATGGGGGCATGGGTCCCGTCTTGCCTTGCGCGTAACTGGCTGAATTGATTTTGATTGGAGCTGTTCCTATGTCCCAGAAGTTGACTCGGGTGATTGTTACTACCGATATGGAAGTCGACGATATGAACTCGCTTGTTCATTTGGCTCTGTATCTCAACTTGCTTGATGTTCAGGCTGTGGTGTATACGGCTTCGCAGTATCACTTTCTTGGGGATAGGGTTCATACGCTCGGCGAGGTGAATTCGCATTGGCGGACCAAAGGGCGGCGCTCTTATGAGTGGGCTGTTGTGCCTCATGAGCCCGATCCGCTAGCCGGCGAGCTTCGTGAGTATCGGCCGTTTCCCGAGCATTGGATTGAGAGTCTCTGGAGTAATGAATATGCCCAGGCTTGGCCGCAGTTGCAGGCAAATGCGGCCGCTGCCGGTGAGCCGCCGTTTCCCACGCCTGCCCAGATGATCGAGCGTACGTTTGTGGGAAATGTTGCTTTTGAGGGTGATGTGCGCGAGGAGACTGAAGGGTCTCACGTCATCGCCGATGCCATCATGGACGATGACCCGCGCACGCTGTGGTTGCTCAGCTGGGGTGGTATGAATACGATCGTTCGCGCCCTCATGAGTATTGCCGAGCGCTATCGCGCCACGCCCGAGTGGCCCGCCGTGCAGCAGCAGGTCTATCAGAAGGTGCGCGTGATGGGCGTTGCCGATGGTGTGGGGCAGGATAACTCGTGGCTCGACCATGGGCGCGAGCTCTTTCCCGAGCTCATCTTTTGGCGTACGCCCTATATGTATGGCAACTATTTCGACGCCAAAACAGCTCAGCCCGATACGCTGCCGCTGTTTAAGGCTCCTTGGCCCGAGCAGAATCTCACGCAGGGCAACGGCCCCCTCATGGCGCGCTATATGTTCTATGGCGATGGTAAGGTCTACGAAAACGAGCCTGAGCGCTTTCAGTTTGGCAAGCATGCCCGTCTGGATTGGGGCCTGGAAGGCATGCCCGCGATGCAGTTTGAGCGCGGCGATTTTATGGCCGAAGGCGACAGCATGACCTATATTCCGCTGCTGCCGTTTGGCCTGCGCGGTATCGACGACCGTGGCTTCGATACGCTGCTGGGACGCATGTTTTTTGATGGGCATCCCGATGCGAACGCGCCCGCCGGTTTTGCCTCCATCGGCACGCCCGCAGACGACAATCTCAATCCCTATCTGCGTGCCTATCAGGAAGACTTTGCCGCCCGCGCGCAATGGTGTGCCCATGATCCGGCAGCCTGCTCGCATCCGGCACATGTTGTCGAGGCCACGGCCGACCGCAGCGCCACAGCCGGCGAGCGCGTCGACCTTACAGCGACCATCGTCGACCCCGACGGCAAGGGCTTCGATGCACATTGGGATGTCGCCGTGGACCCGTCGAGCTATGCAGGCGCCCAGGATCTGTCGCTGTGGCAAGAATGCACGGTAGACACCGCTTTCATCGTGCCCGCCGACGCGCGGCCCGGCGACCGCCTTGTGCTCACCCTTACCGTGCAGACGCGCGCCGAGCGCCCCTGCACCCGCTACGCCCAGGTCGCCGTAACCGTGGCATAGCAAGGACGGCGCCCACATTCGGCAGCCGCCGCATTCGACAAAGAGTGTCCCCAGGCGCCAAACGAGCGGGGATTTTTGGACACCCAAATGACGAGAGTGGATAATCTCCCACTTTGAGCCTGCACACAGGCCAAAAACGGGAGATTATCCACTCTCATTCTGCGAGCACTCATTGGGGACGTACTTAAATGAGTAGTTTCACTCATTTAAGTACGTCCCCAATGAGTAGGAAAAATGGGCCATGTGTCCCAGTTGTGGAGACTCGTTGAGCCGTCTGGGTATCGTGAAAGGCTGCGCACTCCCCCATCATCAAAAGTGACACACGCTACCAGTTGATGGGAGGCAGCCATGGGCTTCTTTGACAAGATGTTCGAGAAGAAAGAGTGCGCGATTTGCGGTACCGAGCTGGGACTTCTAGGTAAGACAAAAATCAATGAAGGCTACCTGTGCAAAGAGTGCGCCGGCAAGCTCTCCCCCTACTTTCACGGCTATCGCTCCAGCACCGCGGACGATATCCGCGAGCAGCTCGCCTACCGCGAGGCCAATGCCGAGCGCTTGGCGTCGTTCAACCCCACGCGCACGCTTTCTGCCGGGCGCACCAACATCATGCTCGATGAGGACGCGGGCCTGCTGATCATCACCTCGCAGAGCCGCTGGCGCGACGCCAATCCCGACATCATCGAGTTCTCGCAGGTACTCGGCTGCGATATGGATATCGACGAGCATCGCACCGAAATCTATCGCGAGACCAAGGACGGCGAGCGCGAGAGCTACAACCCGCCGCGCTACGACCTGGATTACGACTTTAATCTGACCATCCACGTCAACACGCCGTACTTCACCGAGCTCAACCTGCGCGTGAACGACTCCACCATCGATCAGCGCGGCTCCATCGAATATCGCGAGGCCAAGCGCCAGGCAACCGAAGTCCGCGATGCGCTGGTGCAGCTGCGTCAGGAGACACGCGACAGCGTCGTGGCCGCCAAGGCCCCCAAGACCGCGGTGACCTGCCCCTTCTGCGGAGCCACCACCGTTCCCGATGCCAGTGGGCGCTGCGAATACTGCGGCGGCGCCATCGGCGCATAGTCTCCGGCACGGAAAGGACCGATCATGGCCTTCGAGAGCGTTAACTATCAGTGCCCTGCCTGCGGTGGTCCCCTGCATTTTGCCAGCGCCGAGCAAAAGCTCGTCTGCGACTACTGTGACTCACGCTTTGAAGTCGAAGAAGTCGAGGCCCTCTATCGCGAGCGCCAGGACAAGGCCGACGCCAAAGCCGATGCGGCAGCCGCAACGCCCAAGCCCGTTGCCGACGACGCGGTGCAGGAGCTCGCCCAAAACGCCGGCTACATCTGCTCGTCGTGCGGCGCCGAGCTCGTGTCCGACGGCACCGTCGCCGTCACCACCTGCCCGTACTGCGGTAACTCCGCCGTGGCGCCCGGCCAGCTCTCTGGCGACTTCTCGCCCGACCTGGTGATTCCGTTTAAGCTCGGGCGCGACGATGTCACGGCCGCACTCAAGGAACACTATAAGGGCAAGATCTTGCTGCCCAAGAGCTTTGTCACCGGCAACCACATCGACGAGGTCCAAGGTGTCTACGTACCGTTTTGGCTCTACGGCGCCCGCGTTGACGGCGAAGTGTATTTTGACGCGACCAACGAGACCGTGACCGAGGAATCCGATCGCACCGTCACGACCACCGACCACTACGATGCCTATCGCAAGGGCAATATCTCGTTTAAGCGCGTGCCCGTCGACGGATCGTCCAAGATGCCCGACGGCCACATGGACGCCATCGAGCCGTTTGACTACGACGCGTTGCGCCCGTTCTCGGTCGCCTATATGCCCGGCTACATCGCCAACCGTTACGATGAGGATTGCGAGACGTGCAAGGCGCGCGCCGAGCGCCGCATGGAGGAGAGCACGATCTCGGCCCTGCGCGAGACCGTCGTCGACGAATATGACGATGCCACGGTCGAAAGCAAGCAGCTCGACTACACCTGGGAAGACAGCGACTACGCCCTGTTCCCCGTCTGGATGCTCTCCACCTCGTGGAACGGCAAGAGCTACCTGTTTGCCATGAACGGCCAGACCGGCCGCTTGGTCGGCGAGCTCCCCTGCTCCAAGCCCAAGCTCGCTATTGCCTCGGTGCTGTTCTTTGTGATCGGATTTATCCTCTCCCAGGTTCTCTTTATGGGAGAATACGCCTTCGATCCAGATTATCTCACCTTCGATGTCGAGGGCATTCTCATCAACATCATCGCGCCGCTGATCATCGTGATTATCGGAGACGTGCTACTGGTAGGCCAGCTCAAGACGGCCAACGAGGCCGCCCACGCCGACGAGTACTGCGGCGAGCTCGACCTGACCGAGAAGCATGACACCTTCAGCCACACCGAGACCACCGTTGTCATGAAAGACAACAAGGACGATTAGCCATTCTGACCAATACCACCCGGCCTTTGACGAGAAAGGAAGATCACCATGGGACTCTTGAAAGCTGGATTGGGAGCTGCCGGCGGCGTCATGGCCGACCAGTGGAAGGAATTTATCTACTGCGAATCGATGCCTGCTGACGTCTTGGCCTGCAAGGGCAGCAAACGCACCGGTGGCCGCAGCTCCAACACGCGCGGCGAGGACAACGTCATCTCCAACGGCTCGGTCATCGCCGTCAACGACGGCCAGGGCATGCTCGTGGTGCAAAACGGCAAGATCATCGAAGTCGCGCTGGAGCCTGGTGAGTTCGTCTTCGATACCGGCAGCGAGCCGAGCGTCTTTAGCGGCAACCTGGGCGATTCCATCAAGGAGACCTTCGCCAATATCGGCAGCCGCTTTACCTTTGGCGGCGACGCGGGCAAGGACCAGCGTGTCTACTTCATCAACACCAAGGAGATCATCGGCAACAAGTACGGCACCGCCTCGCCTGTGCCCTTCCGCGTGGTCGATAACAACATTGGCCTGGACGTCGACATCTCCGTGCGTTGCAACGGCGAGTATTCGTACCGCATCACCAACCCGCTGCTGTTCTACACCAACGTATGCGGCAACGTGACCGATAGCTACACGCGCGACAAGATCGACAGCCAGCTTAAGTCCGAGCTGCTCACCGCCCTGCAGCCCGCCTTCGCCAAGATCTCGGAGATGGGCATCCGCTACAGCGCCATCCCCGGCCACACCACCGAGCTCGCTCGTGCGCTCAACGAGGTCCTCTCTGCCGACTGGCGCGACCTGCGTGGTGTCGAGATCGTGAGCTTTGGCGTCAACTCCATCGCAGCCTCGCAAGAAGACGAGCAGATGATCAAGGACCTGCAGAAGGCCGCAGTCATGCGCGATCCCACCATGGCGGCAGCCAACATTGCCAGCGCCCAGAGCGACGCAATGCGCGCGGCAGCCGCCAACCCCAACGGCGCGATGGCAGGCTTTATGGGCATGGGCATGGCAGGTGGCATGGGCGGCATGAACGCCAGCCAGCTGTTCGCCGCCGGCCAGGCACAGCAGCAGGCCGCCCCGCAGCCGGCTCCGGCACCCGCCCCGGCTCCTGCCGCCGCACCTGCGGCCGGCGCATGGACCTGCAGCTGCGGCGCCACCAACACCGGCAAGTTCTGCTCCGAGTGCGGCAGTCCCGCACCCGCACCGGCACCGGCCAAGTGGTTCTGCCCCAACTGCGGCAGCGAAAACGGCGGCAAGTTCTGCAGCAACTGCGGAACGCCCAGGCCCTAGCCCCTCTATCTGGTAATTGGCGGGGGATCCGCCACCCCCGCATTTGCTTCTATGGGTTTCGTTCGATAAAGGAGGACACCATGAAGACAACGTTCAAAAAGTCCGTACTCGCATTTCTGACATGCGTCCTTGCGCTCGCCTTTGCCCTCACGGGCTGCAGCGGCGGCAAAGACCCCAAGGCCAACTTTGTCGGCAGCTGGAAGCTCTCGGGTGGAACCACGGAGGGCGAAGAGCTGACCGATGAGTATATGGATATGTTCGAGGAATGGGGCATCAGCTGCATCTTGGTCCTGGACGAAGACGGCACGGGCAGCCTCGATTTGTTCTCCGAAGTTTCCGACCTAAAGTGGGAGGCCAAGGACGCTACCACCGCGAGTATCACCGTCGACAAGGAGACGACCGACGTGAAGCTCGAGGACGGCAAGCTTGTCCTTGAGGACGGCGAGGACAAGCTCATCTTTAGCAAGTCCGATAAGGACCTATCCGGTACCGTGAAGAAGGATCGCGAGGCCGCCGAGAAGGAAGAGGAAGTCGAGGAGGCCGTCGAAGACGACGACGTCCAGAAGATTGAAATCTCCCCCGCCGTCACCGTTGCCGATGACGACCTGTGCACCATCACCATCACCGAGAAGTTCAAGGACGAGTGGGGCGACATCGGTTTTGTCGTCAACATCACCAACAAGAGCGACAAGGACCTGACCTTCTACGCTCCTTCCGGCAAGACCAACGTCAACGGCACCATGAAGGAAGCCTGGTTCTCGGCCCACCTGATGCCCGGCACCAACGCCACCGAAGAGTTCACCTTCTCGAAGGGCACGCTTGACAGCTTCGACAGCCTGGTCAACACGACCATCGGCATCGACGCCTACCTGACCGATTCCTACGAGGACGTCGCCTCCTACGGCGCAACCATCGCGTAGCGGTAGACCACGACAGCCGCGGATTGGCGGACACATCCGCGCACACCAGACGGGGCCGCAGGAGTTGATCCTGCGGCCCCGTCGCTTTTATGCCGACAGCACTGCCCATACAAGCAGGCCGCCCGCCGTTTTTAGATGCGAAACGGTGGGCGGCCTATCTTTGCGGCGCCGGAACACGGGTGAGCGCGTCGATTACGGGCGCTCCATGTTGGGAACGATGCTGCCCTCGGTCACCGCGCGCACGGCCAGGCGCATGATGTTGTCGTAGCCGGTCTTGTTGAGAATCTCCGAGATGCGGCGTTTGATGGTGCCCTCGCTCATAAACAGCTCGGCCGCAATCTCGCGGCGGCTTTTACCCTCGCAGGCAAGGCGCAAGATCGACAGCTCGACATCGTCGAGGGCCGCCGTGCCGGAGAAGATGCTCTCGGGCGGCTTGGGAAACGTGCAGTAACCCGCCAGCGTGGAGCGCATCACGGCGAATAGCTCGTCGATACCGACGTTCTTGTACACAAAGCTATCGACGCCCGCCTCGCGGGCCTGATCGACAAAGGTGATCTCGGGCATGCCTGTCATGATAATGATGCGACACTCGGGCAGCTGCTCCTTGATGCGTGCCGCCGCCACGATGCCGTTTGAATCGTGTTCGGTGCACACGTCCATCAGTATCATGTCCGGGCGCTCCTTGAGCGCGACACCCAAGGCCTCGGAGGCATCGGCGATCGCGGCAACTACGGTCATATCGGGCTGGTCGCCAACGGAGCGCGCCAGGCTCTCGCGCAGGATGGCCTGATCTTCGACAATTAACACGCGGATCATGAGCTTCTCCTTTGGGACGTGTCGTTGGCGTTAAGCGGAATGGATACCGTAAGCGTAAAGGGCGGGGTGGCGTGGACCTCTAGGCTGCCACCCAGATCTTGCGCGACATGTCTCATACCTGGGATACCCGTTCCCTCGCGATACGATACGGGGGCCGGGGACCCGTCGTTAGAAATCGTCATGTGCGCGACGGCGTCAGCATCCGTCCTCTCCTGCCACAAGCGCACATGGACCCGATGCGCCTGCGCATGCTTGGTGGCGTTGGTCGAGGCCTCGCGGATAATCTGCAAAAAGGCGGCGGCGACACGCGCGTCCTCAGGCAGCGCACCCTCAACATCGATCTGCACGCTCACCAGGCCAAAAGCATGGACGATATCGCCCAGTTGCTCTGCCGGTTCGGTGTCGCCCCCGCTGCGCAGATCGGCAGCGATTGAGCGCAGCAGCGGGTCGATCTGCTCGAGCGACTCGTCGTCCAAGCGCCCCTCCTCCAAATAGCGATGAAGGATTGATAGGCGCTGGCCGATCACATCGTGAACGCGGGCGCGCATGCGCAGATAGGCCGCATTGTCGGCAACTTTTTTGACTTCTTCGATCTGGGCCTGGAGCTCTTGGCCCGCAAGCTCAAGCAGGTGGTTGGCCTGCGCCAGGCGGTCATGCGCATGCGCATACTCTGTCACGTCCAGACCGATTATGCGCTCGAACGAACGGCCCGAGACCATAACGTCATCGCACACAAACAGGCGAATCTCGGCGGGAGAAACCTCGACCACCGCACGCGCCTCACCAAAGCGGTCCAGGTTGATCCGCACGCGGTTCTTACCGCCTTCGGGCATTTGCATGCTGAGCTTGCGCAGGTCGTTCCATGTACCGCTCATATCGCCTAGGTCGGTGGGCATATGAAGCTCCACCAGGTTTTTGCGCATGCAGCGGTTCATGAGCAGTGGACGGCCCCTCGAGTCCAGATACAGGATGCCCACGGGAATCACGTTGATGGTTTCGATCGTCGAGAACGCGGTGATATCCTCCTGGCGGTTACGGACGTCCATCAAGAGCGCCGCGACGGAACGGAACAGGAAGAACGCTCCCTCTGCGATAAGGACAACGGCCCACACCGAGCCCATGGCAAAAACCACCGGCGGTGTCACGGCGCCAACAAGCAGCAGCTCGGCCAGCATGACAGGGCGACGATAGTGCACCATGAGGACCACGCCATAGGCAAAGATCGCGGCATTGAGCCACAGCACTCCGCCCATTGCCCTGGCGCAAACGTCAAGCGGCGCCACCAGATACGAGCCAGACGACGCGAATAAGATGAGCGCCGAAATCATCAGGTGAAGCACAAGGCTCGTCTCGTAGGCGCAAATCACCTTACGGTTATAGGACGAGCGGCGCGATGCGATGAGCGGGACGTGGATCATCTGCAGACACGCAGCCAGGGCAAAGACAACATCGAGCGCAACGATTTGGGGAAGGATGAACGAAATTTGCATCGTCACTCACCCGCCTGCGGCATCAAGACGATCATGCGCAGCTGACCGGGTTCGCCCTCAAGACGGTACGCCACGTTACGCCCTTGCAGCGCGCTCTCGAGCTCTTGCGCAGCGGGCGTCTGAGAAAGATCTTCATCATCGTTGGAAAAAAGCGTGGCGCGCAGCTCGACACTGCATCGGTCATGGTCGCCCAAGTGATACATAAGCGCCGGATGGTCGGTGGTGTAGGCAAAAAACGCAAAGTCATACACGCAGTCGTACAGGGCGCTTACCGTACTGGCGTGCATCGGGCGCCGTATGGCGATAATCGAGGCGCAATCGATATCGATGGTGCGCAGGTCGCTTGCGAGCTCGTTGGCAATGAGCTGAATGCGGTCGCGATCAAAACCGCTCTCACCGTGCTGTGCCAACGTGAGCGACCCTTTGCGCTTGCAATAGGCGACGAGCATCTTGGCGCGCTGCAGCATGCGGTAACGCTCGTGCGAAGACGCCTCGTCGGTCAACGGCGGCAGCGAACTCAGCAGGTCGTACATCCCTTCGAGCGCGCGGGCAAGTGCTTGGTCCACGTCTTGGACCAGCAAGGTCTCGGCCTCTTGATCTGCCAGGTGCGTCTTAAGGTCGTAGTCGGCGGCGAGCAGCTCGTTTTGACGCTGCAGCTCCATGCGACGCTGCGCCAGTTCGCGATTGAGTTCGTTGAGCTCCGACACGTCTTGGGCAAGCAGGGCCGATCCGCCCAGCAGTGGAAAGGCACGGTACACCACATCGGGATCGGACGCCACAGCAAAGGCATGGACGTGGCCGTGCTCCTGGGTCCGCAACTCCTCGCGCACGCCTACCGGCATTGGCTTTGACGCCGGCGTGGCATAGACTTCCTGCAGGTCGCGCGTTAGAACTTTGAGGTCAAGCGGCAAGGTGTCGAAGATGCCGGCGATGTCGTGATACGACGGAATGACACCGCAATCGAGACAGATTTCCATCGCCACCACGCACAGGACGCAATAGACGAGCGAAAAGTTGAGCCTCCATGCCCAGGGCACGCGCAACGCATACGAGACGGCAAAGAATGCGCCACCCAGCAGTACGAGCGCCGCCGTGCCCGAGAAACGCTGGATGCGAAAGGACGAGGACCGGCCCACCAGGATAAAAAAGGCCACAAAGTTAAAGGCCGTCCACACTAAGACAGCGAAATAACCCCAGCCGTACGTGTAATCGTTGCTCCAGGTGTCGCTTGTACGGTCAAAGTGGAAGACCTGCTGGTGAAAATCGTTGGTGAGCACAAATCCGATAAGCAGGATAGCCACAATCCAAAGCGCAGCGCAGTAGCGGCGACCCAGGCGGTGTTGCTCCAGACCCGCAAGGCGCAGACCACACAACTGGTAGAGCAGCGGAATGAGCGTCATGGGCACGTAGTACAGGTACCACAGCACGGTGGCATAGAACGGCGTGAACGACTTGTACTTGAGAATGACTTCGATCATCCAGAGGGCACAGATGGTGGCGACGGCAACAAGGCGGCGGCGCAACACATAGTCCAAACAGCGTAGATAGACCGATACACCCCAGATCGAAAATATAATTGCGGCGACAAGCAACGGGAGAGAGCTCGAGTGGACGAGCGCATCCACGACCTCTTCGGACACCTCGCTATAGGCGGGCACGGCGTTGGAAAGCTTGGGGTCGGAGGCAAACAGCGCCGGCAAGACTGCCAAAAGCATGAGGAACAGCACGGTGATGGCGCCGGCGATAGCAAAGACGCGGTGACGGTACACCTGATGTGTTATACCAACAAGGAATCGCGGCATGGCGAAGAGCCTGCCGCCCCTGGGATCCGCCACGGGTGCGGATCGGGCGGCCGCGTGGCCGATATGTCGCTCGCGGGTACCCATAGTGCTTTTAGTGTACCGACAGGCGGGCCCAAAAAGCGGGCCACATGTCCCAAAATCCGCCGACGGCGAGGGACGTCGCCAGCGACTAGTCGTTTAAGAACGTCCCCAATGACTAAGACAAAACGAGCGAGGATTTTTGGACGCCCAAATGGCGAGAGTGGATAATCTCCCACTTTGAGCCCACAAACAGGCTAAAAACGGGAGATTATCCACTCTCATTCTGCGGGCACTCATTTAAGTACGTCCCCAATGAGTGCTTTCACTTCTTCTAACAAAACGCCCGGCGGGCATTAACTGCTCGCCGGGCGTTTTGGTTAGGAGGCTATGGTTGTTGGGAAGCCTTAGGCCAGGTCCTCGCCGTTCGTCTCGATGACGTGTTTGTACCAGTCGAAGCTCTTCTTTTTGGAACGCTTGAGGGTTCCGTTGCCCGCATCATCGCGGTCGACATAGATAAAGCCGTAGCGCTTGGACATCTCGCCCGTGCCGGCAGACACCAGGTCGATCGGGCCCCAGGTGGTGTAGCCCAGCAGGTCAACGCCGTCCTCGGTCACCGCATCGCGCATCGCGGCGATATGCTGGCGCAGGTAGTCGATACGGTAGTCGTCGTTGATGGAGCCATCCTCCTCGACAACATCCTTGGCGCCCAGACCGTTCTCGACCACAAACAGCGGCTTCTGATAACGGTCGTACAGGTCGTTGAGGGTGATGCGGAAGCCCAGCGGATCGATGGCCCAGCCCCACTGGCTCTCCTGCAGGTAGGGGTTCTTGGCGCCGGCGAAGGCGTTGCCCTGGGTGCGCTCGACATCGGGGTTATCGGCACCGGCGGAGCAACGGGTGCTGTAATAGCTAAAGCTGATGAAGTCGACGGTGTTGGCGGCCAGGATCTCGCGGTCCTCATCCGTCATGCCCACATCGATGCCCAAACGCTCGAGCTTCTTGACGGCATAGGCCGGGTAGTAGCCGCGGCTCTGAACGTCGACGAAGAAATAGTTGCTCTGGTTGTCAATCTGCGCCTGGCGCACATCGCCCGGACGGCAGCTGTAGGGGTAGTAGCTACCTGCGGCAAGCATGCAACCGATCTTGACCTCAGGGTCGATCTCGTGAGCGATCTTGGTTGCCCAAGCGCTGGCGACGAGCTCGTTGTGGGCGGCCAGGTACTCGACGGTCTCCTTGTTCTCGCCCTCCTCAAAGACCAGACCGGCACCCATAAACGGCAGGTGCAAGATCATATTGATCTCGTTGAAGGTAAGCCAGTACTTTACCAGGCCCTTGTAGCGGGTGAAGATCGTGGCCGCGAGGTTCTTGTAGAAGTCGATGAGCTTGCGGTTGCGCCAGCCGCCGTACTCCTTGATGAGGTGAATCGGGCAGTCGAAGTGCGTGATGGTCACGAGCGGCTCAATGCCGTGCGCCTGACACTCGCGGAACACGTCCTCGTAGAAGGCCAGGCCGGCCTCGTTGGGCTCAGTCTCGTCGCCGTTGGGGAAGATGCGGGTCCAGGCCAGGCTCATGCGGAAGGTCTTAAAGCCCATCTCGGCAAAGAGGGCGATGTCCTCCTTGTAGTGGTGATAGAAATCGATGCCGGTCTGCGCGGGGTAGTAATAGCCGTCCTCGAAGTCGAGCATCTTGCGCTGGCCGGAGACCACCGCATAGCGCTCGGGGCCGTGCGGCGCCACGTCCACGTTGGCCAGGCCGCGGCCATCCACGTCGTAAGCGCCCTCGCACTGGTTGGCAGCCGTCGCGCCGCCCCACAGGAAGTCTTTACGGAAAGCCATGCATCAATCCTTTCACACGCTGTTTGTCGTGGTTTCAGTATCCCCGTAAGCAGCGCGCTACTCAACGGCAACGACGCAGGCCGACACTTCTTTTCGCACACGGCGGCCCGGCAGCCGCCCCTGCCTGACACTTTCTGATACCGCCGCCCCACACCACCACAAAGGGGACAGGCACCTTTGTGGTGGTTGGGGACGGTTTGTCTCGATCTGTAACAGGTAGGCAGCCAAAACCGGGCTTGGTGTTACAGATCGAGATCTTTCGGGCAGCCCTCTACGGTTTGTCTAAATCTGTAACAGGTAGAGACGATTTAGCCCGCTAGATGTTACAGATCGAGACAAACAGGAAGCCCCTAGTCGCAGGTGATGTCGAGGTTTTTGCCGATGAGGCCCACGTAACCGCCCTCGGCCGCCTTGGGGCTGTCGGCGTGGCAGAGGACCCACTTGTCGGCCTTCCAGTAGCAGTAGCTGTCACCGGCGGCAGGCATGTCGGCTGCAGCCTCGGGGCGCGGGCCGTTGGTGCCCGCCGGCAGCGCCACCATCACCTGAAAGCCGCCGTCGTCGACCATGCAGGGCGTGTAGTGAAGCGTGGTGGCGTAAACCTCGACGAGCGTGCCGGCGGGCGCGCGAAAGGCCTTGACCTGAGCGGTGTCGAGCTTGCCGTCGACAATTTGCTCGCGCTTGGCCAGCAGCAGAATAAAGTCGCGCGCACCCAAATTAAACTCACTGGCACGGTGATACTCCAGACAGTTGAGGCGCGTGTTGTGGCCGTTGCACCAGCCCGGCTGGAACGGACGGCCGCCGTACATGAGCAGGCCGAGCGTGTCGACACCCTCAACCTGCTCGAGCTCGGGTGCGGAGGCCACGTACTTGGTGCCCTCGGGAATGGGAGTAGCCGCAAGCGCCTCGACAAGCGGGGCGGTCAGGTTGGACGGCACGTCGTCCCACACGCGACCATAGGATTTGAACTCGGGATCTGATACAGAGTAGATATGCATGTTCGCTCCTGTTCGTTTATGTGACAGTATGAACATTCTAGAACATCATTCATCCACGACCACGATCAATACCGAAAACATTGCATGACGAAATCACCCGCTCAAAAAGCGACATGCAGCTTCCTAGTCGAGATAATCTTTAAGAAACTCAATAACGCTCATACACCAGTAGTCGGTCTCCGGCGCATGGGGCTTCATCAATGCGTGCCCCCCTTCTGAATACATGACTCCCTCATGGTGTACTCCAGCTGCATCCAGAGCATCGACCATCTTTTCATAATTGTCGGGCGATACAATATCATCGTCAGCGCATTGCCAAAGATATGTCGGAGGATACTGCTCCCACACATGCTGATTAATACAGAAATCATCGAGCGAGTCGCGACCAGCCCCGCCGCACACCGAATCAAGAAATCTATTGTCTGATGCGTTCTCAAAGCCACGAAGATCAATCGGTGCATAACACAGGACCAAGGCTTTGGGTGCCTCGCATCCGTAGGACGCAAATCCCTTGTTGTCCGTCCCCCACTCGGCAGTTAAATGCGCACCAGCAGAAAAGCCGATAACTGCATAACTTTTTGCGACATTAAATTTCGCTGAATTCTCGAAGACAAAACGGACAGCTCGATTTAAATCGTCGATTGGACGCGGCATCAAAGGCGCGACCCTCACCCTGTATGACAGCACGAACACGTTATAGCCCGCATCGTTGAGCTCGGGGGCAACGGGAAAGCCTTCCATTTGATGACAAACGCTCTGATAACCTCCGCCCGAAACCGCAATGATAAAGGGAGCCCCGGGTCTCCCGGGAAAGAAGAACAGTTTCGTGTTGCGTCGAGTCGGATCACGGATGCAGTCGGCTTCATCCCATATATCGTAGGCAACTTGCCTCCCGTCATCCACGAGCTCGACAATCCGATTCAATCCACGCAAAACGCGAGTAGTTTCATATGGATTAGCATCAGAATTCATATGAGACGCGATGGGTTTATTCCACATGCGCTCCCAAGTTGAAGGCCGGCAAAGCATAAGGTGCTCGCCAAAGCCAGCGAACTCAGGAAGGAGCGCGATTTCGCCAAACGTCATATCGGCTGTAATTGTCATAGCTAGTCACTCCAAAAATGAGGGTGGGCTCGCGTGAATCAACGGCAAGCCCACCACATGCAATCTGCCGCGGGGTTTTCGGCAGCTTACATCCCAAATAATTGTCTACTCCACTACTGCCTCTTCATCAGGGCGATACAGGATGTAAACGAGAACGAAGTTAAGAATTAAACCGACGACATTGCAAAGAATTGCGCCGATGAGGCTGCTCATATCACCAGAAGGATCCATATAACCGGGGAAGCTAAAAATGCCGCTCGACGTCATAACGAACGTACAGGTGTTGAAAATCGCCGGGATAACAGCACTGATTGCTCCGGCGACCATGGAAGCGATAATGATCTTCTTGTGCTCCAAGATGATGCCGTACAGCGCCGGTTCCGTAATCCCGAAAAAGCCCGTAATGGCACAGCTGAACCCAAGACTCTTTTCACTCGGGTCCTTCGAGCGGAGGGCAAACGCCAAACAAGCGCCGACAACACCCATGCTGCAGCAGAGAAGTCCAAGGATAGGATCGGAGCCGACGGTCATAATATTGTTGATGGAAAGCACGATCAGGGCCCAATGGAGTCCAAGGGGGATCATAACGAGACCGAATATCGGCCCGAGAATAACGCCGCAAAGGACGGGGCTGAACTGATAGACCGCCAGCACTGCAGTCGCAAGCAAAGAGCTCGCCTGCTGAATAACGGGGCCGATCACAAGGAGCGAGACGGGGGCGGCAACAGCAACCGTCAGGAACGGGACGAGCGCAAATGCCACAACATCGGGAAGAACCGCCCGCAGCCACTTATTAAGAACGGATGCGAACCAAGCCGCCACGATAGCAGGAAACACCGTGGAGGAATAGCTCACCATTGTGAACTTCATGCCGAGCAAATCCAGCGCATCGCCCGCTCCGGCCGCAGCAACGAAAGTCGGATAAATCAGGATTGCACCGAGTACCGCACCGATATATCGATCGGTTCCAAAGAACTGAGCAGCAGATGATCCGACAAGAACGGGCAGAAAATACATGCAGGCATTTCCCATGCCGTACAGCAGAGTGTATATTCCGCTCTCGGCGGAAACAGCACCCGCCGTCGTCAGAATACTAAGGACGGCGTTTATCATTCCGCATGCGATCAAGGCAGGAAGAACGGGCATCATGATGCCGCTGATGAGCTTCATTAGCTTTCCCAGAAAGCCCTTAGTCTCTCCTTCGCTTGCCTCGGAATCTCCGGCATCAATCCCGGTTTCCTTGGCAACGATTTCATAGACCTTATCGACCTTAGGTCCCACAATCACCTGATATTGCCCCGCGGAATGGCGAATGTCGATCACGCCATCAATCGCCTTGACTTTTGCATCGTCTACGATGCTTTCGTCCTTAAGGTTGAACCTTAAACGAGTCATGCAGTGAGCTACAAATGTAACGTTGTCTGCGCCGCCCACCATCTCGAGAATCTCGGCAGCGAGCTTGGTTGTATCTGCCATAAATACCATTTCTCCCATGTTGAGTTTTATATGTAACCATCAGCAAAGCGCGCGCCTTTGCCAACTAATTACCTTGTTTTCGATGCAATTCGATTGATGTGCATCATGAGGTAGAGTCTTTCTTCGTCTATAAGTTCCCGCCCCGTCAGTCGGCTGAGAACAGAAGCAATATCATCGGCGCACATTGATGCCACCGGATATTCTTTTTTGAGCGAGAGGTACATCTTGCGGTTGTCGCTCACGATGCTTTCGCCAGAGTTCAACCTATTGAATAAGTACTGAAGATGGGTTGCGAACCTTGCGTAATCGAAACCTTCCCGATCAACTTGAATGCCAAGCCGATTTTCAACAGCAACGGTTGACTCCTCCAGAACACGATCGTAGATATCCGCGCTAAACTCTTTAACTACTTCGCATGAGTCCGAATCGGCCATGTTATTGATAAACGCCATGGCAATTCCAACTGCCTCATGAGCTGGAAGCCTAACGTTAAGACGTTTCCTGATTATCTTAAGTGCATACTCGCCGATTCTAAATTCGACGGGATATTGTTGGCGGACATCAAACGATAAAGGCATGCGGACAACGATATTTTGCTCTTTGCGCTTAACCGCATACGCGATATGGTCCGCAAGGATAAACGGCAAATTAGGGCTCACCTCATAAGACAGCAAACCTGTCGACATATCAATAACATCCGAGGTAAGCTCGAGAAGCTCGTCGGGGACCTCGTCAACGAGAGCGATGTAGCGAGAGCTAACGTTATAAAACGTTCGTTGAATCTCCGAAAGAGGGACCTCGTCTCCGACATTCTTAAACCCCAGACCACGGCCGAATGCAACCAACTGTCTGCCATTTCCATCGACGCAGAGGACAGCGCTGGTATTAATTCGTTTAACAATTTCCATGTGTCCCCCCCTAAACAGAACAAGGCTCCCGAAGCAGAATCCGACAATCAATGTCGACAGATGCTGCTTCAGGAGCCTTGCCTGAATATCACTCTGAGGACTAGTTTAAGCGAGCTAGTGCTAATGACCTCGAATAAACACTTCTAAACAGTTAAACGGTCGATATCTCCGTGTGAACGGTTTGGAGGCAGAGGGCGGCCCTATGCCTGCTGATAGTGCAGGTGCTTCTCGTCGATATCGGCCAGGTCGCGGTCGAGATAACGACGCGCAAGCCAGTTTGCCATGGGGAGGTTCTGGTCCAGATAGTTACCGCACTCCTCGGGAGCGGCACCGGGGACATCGCCCTCAAAGCCGGCGACAAACTCGAACAGCTCACGCACGAGCGGCAGGATCTCCTCGCTCGTCACCTCGCCAAACACGACGAGGTAAAAGCCCGTGCGGCAGCCCATGGGACCAAAGTAGACGATACGGCTCGACCACTCGGCATGGTTGCGAAGGAACGTCGCGCCCAGGTGCTCGATGGTGTGGCACTCGGCCGTGTTCATGACCGGCTCCTTGTTGGGCGTGGTCAGGCGCAGGTCAAACGTGGTGACGGCAGCGCCGGTCGCCGGATCGCGGTCGATGCGGCTCACGTACACGCCGGGCTCAAGCAGCAGATGGTCAACGGAAAAACTCGCGATACGCTCCATGGCAGATCCTCTCGATAGTCAATTTAGGACGGGGCTCTTTTAGCTGGTTGGAATGGTTGCACCAATCATACCAGTCAAAAAAGCCCCGTCCCAAATGTGAGCTGCCAAGGACGGGGATCAATGAGTTTTTAATCCCCGTCCCAGAAAAATCCTTGGGCGCCGCGCAGCCGCCTAGGCAGTGTAGGCGATAGTCGCGTCGACAGCATGGCGCCAGCCGGCGATCTTTTTGGCTCGCTCGTCGGCGGGCATCGACGGCTCCACGATGCCGCGGGCGCCGTAGACGTCGACGACGTCGCGCGTGTACATGCCCAGCGCAATGCCGCAGGCCCAGGCCGCGCCCAGACAGCTCATCTCGTCGTTGCTCGCAATGCGGATGGGCGAGCCGACCAGGTCGCTCTCAAACTGCATCAGGTACGCGTCGCGCGTGGGACCGCCGTCAACACGAAGCTCGGCCAGTGCCGCGCCCGAATCCTCGACCATCGCATCGATCACGTCGAAGATCTGATAGGCGATCGACTCGTCGGCGGCCTTCACGAACTCCGCGCGACCCGTGGTGCGCGTCATGCCAAAGACGCAGCCCTCGGCGTCACTCGCCCAGTGCGGCGCGCCCAGACCGGTAAACGCCGGCACAAAGTAGACGCGGCTCGCCGGATTGGCGGCGTAGCACAGGTCGGTAACTTCCTCGGGGTTATTGATGAGCTCCAGATCGTCGCGCAGCCACGTCTTGACGGCGCCGGCGTAGCTCACGTTGCCCTCGAGCACGTACTCGGTCACGCCGTCCATGCGCCATGCGAGCGAGCTCGAAAGCCCGTGCGAGCTGGCGACGAACTCGTCGCCGACGTTCATCATGACCGAGCTGCCGGTGCCATAGGTCGCCTTGGCCATGCCGCGGCTATGGCAGCCCTGCGCAAACAAGGCGGCATGGCTGTCGCCGAGCACGCCGTGAATGGGCACGGGTGCCGGCAAAAAGCCGCCCAGGTCCGTCATGCCAAACAGGCCATCGGAATCGGTCACCTGTGGCAGGCAGGCCACGTCAACGCCAAAGGCCTCGCACACCGGCTCGCTCCAGCAGCCACGGCGCAGGTCAAAGAGTTGCGTGCGGCTGGCGTTGGACCAGTCGCAGCGGAACTCCGCGCCGCCCGTGAGCGTCCAGACCACCCAGGCATCGATGGTGCCCAGGCACAGCTCGCCCGCTGCAGCGGCCTCGGCAGCCGCGGGAGCGTTCGCGAGGATCCAGGCCATCTTGCCCGCCGGGTAGTAGGGCGAGAGCACTAGACCCGTCGTGTCGCGCACCAGCTCGGCCACGCCCTCGCGCGCGGCCAGCTCGTCGCACAGCTCGCGGGCGCGGGCGCACTGCCACACCACGGCGTCGCACAGCGGCTCGCCCGTCGTGCGCCTCCAGGCAACGGTAGTCTCGCGCTGGTTGGAGATGCCGATGCCGGCGACGTCGGCCGGATCGACCCCGGTCTCCTCCACCACGGCGCGCGCCACGGCCAGCACGTTGGCGGCGATCTCGGCTGGATCATGGCTCACCCAGCCGGCCTCGTTGACAATCTGGCGATGCGAGCGATCGGCACGATGAATCAAATGGCCGCCCTCGTCCACCAGCAGCGCCTTGGTGCCCTGCGTGGATTGATCGATTCCGATGATGTATTTGCTCATGTACTCTCCTGTCTCCCCCGTCGATTCAAAACTAAAACCCGACGGACAAGGAGCGAGTGGCCGACCGGCTCATGAGAGCGCAGCCGGCCTGCTCAAAATTCAACCTAAAAGGATTGGTGCAAACCTGTCCCCGATGCACCAATTACTCTGCGGGAAGAAACTCGACGACCGTCTTGGCGATTCCGGCACCCGTCAGGCCGTAGTGCGCGAAGACCTCGGGGCTCGTGCCGGTGATGACCGGCGCATCGGGCAGGGAGAGGCACTTGACCGGACGCGGGCAGTGCTCGCCCACGACCTGCGCGACCATGGAACCCAGGCCACCGAAGGGGCTGTGCTCCTCGACGGTCACGACGGCGCGCGTGGCACCGGCGGCCTCGATCACGGCCTCGGCATCGAGCGGCTTGACGCAGTACATATCGAGCACCGTCGCCGAGATGCCCTGCTCGACCAGCAGATCGGCGGCGTCCACGGCATGGCGGACCATCTCGCCGGTGGCGACGATCGTCACATCGGTGCCACGACGCACCCAGGTGGCGCGGTCCATCTGGAACGGGCACTCGTCCTCGGTGTACACGTCCTCCACCGGGTTGCGGCCCACACGAATGTAGGCCGGCTTGTTGTCGGCGACCAGGGCACGCACGAGCTCGGCGGTCTGGAAGCGATCGCTCGGCAGATACACGCGCATGTTGGGAATCGCGCTCATGGCGGCGATATCCTGTGCGGAGTGATGGCTCATGCCCAAGGCGCCATAGGACACGCCGCCCGAGATGCCGATGAGCTTGACGTTGGTGTTGGAGTACGAAACGTCGACCTTGCACTGCTCATACGAGCGCGTGGTCACAAAGGACGCCGGCGAGGCGGCCCAGGCCTTCTTGCCGCACGAGGCCATACCGGCGGCGATGCTCACCAGGTCCTGCTCGGCGATGCCGACCTCGACGGACTGCTGGGGATACTGATAGAAGAACGGCGTGAGCGACGCGGAGCCGCGGGAGTCGGAGCACAGGACGACGATGTCCTTGTCGGTTGCGGCGGCCTCGAGCAGCGTGTCGCAGATAACCTTGCGGTTGGCGATCTTGTTAGCCATTGATGGCCTCCTTATGGGCAGCGAAATCGGCGATGATCTGGGCATATTCCTCGTCGTTGGGCAGGTGATGATGCCAGGCGGCCTTGTCCTCCATAACGGGCGAGCCATAGCCCTTCACTGTGTTGAGGATGATGACCGTGGGCTTACCCTTGGTCTCGGCGGCCAGCGTCAGCGCGGCGTCGATGGCCTGGACGTCGTTGCCCGGAATGGACAGCACGTTCCAACCGAAGGCGGCCCAGCGCTCCTCCTGCGAATCCTGCTTCATGACGTCCTCGGTGCTGCCGCTGATCTGCAGGCGGTTGCGGTCCACGAGCGCGCACAGGTTATCGAGCTGGTAGTTGCCGCCGCTCATGGCGCCCTCCCAAACCGAGCCCTCGGCAAGCTCGCCGTCGCCCATGATGGTGTAGACGCGGTAGTCGCGGCCGTCCATCTTGCCGGCAAGCGCCATGCCGACGGCCACGGGCAGACCATGGCCCAGCGAACCGGAGTTCATCTCGATGCCCTTGAGCTTGTTGTTGGGGTGGCCGATGTAGGGGCTGCCGAACTTAGAGAAGCGGGCCTTGACGTCGTCGAGGTCCAGATAGCCCTCGTGGCAGAGCACCGCGTAGTAGGCCTCCATGGCGTGGCCCTTGGAGAGCACGAAGCGATCGCGGTTGGGATCGTCGACGGTCTCGGGCGAAATGTTGAGGTGATTGGCGTAGAGGGTCATCAGCGCATCGATGACCGACATGTCGCCGCCGATGTGCCCGCCGGCGCCAGCCATGATGATATCGACGCAATCGCGGCGAAGGTCCCAACGCAGGGATTCAAGCTCTTCGATAGTTGCCATTTCTACTCTCCTCGCAGGTAAGCTTTGACGTCTTCTTCGATGGGGTCGTACAGGTCGGGGACAATGCCGATGTACTTGCACGCCTCGTAGAGCACCGGCACCACGTTGGCGTGAATGGCGACGCAGTGGTGGATGTAGGGACCCTCGACGATCTTGGCTTCGAGGCGCTTGAGGTTGTCGACCTCGACCCACAGGTAGGTGCCCATGCCGGCCGGGCCGTCGATGCCGCGGGCGTTGCCCAGCAGCAGCGAGTACTCGCCGTTGTCGCCGTCAAAGCGGGCAAGGGTGAGGTCGCCGTGCTTGGCCTCGGCCGTCAGCGCGCCGGGGTGATCGAAGGCCAGCGGGTAGGTGAGCTTGGGCTTGACGGCCGCGCAGCTGCAGGGCCAGGGGCCGCAGTGCTGCAGCAGCTCGCCGTTCTCGTTATCGGGATGACGCACGGTCCAGTCGGCGAACATGCCGCGGTGACGGCCCAGGTCGGCGGCCTCGACCATCAGCGCGGTGATAGCGCCATGGATGTCGGTCTCGCAGACGATGGGGATGCCCATCTCGTTGAGGATTGCGTTGGCGGCGCAGGGCATAATGCCCAACTCGTCCTGCAGGGCGTTCCAGCACTGGATGGCGCCGGCGTTGCAGCCGTACTTCTCGACCAGGCGCTTCATGGCAATGGCGAGTCCTGCGACCGCAGGAACCTTGTCCTCGGGGATGCAGATCTCAAAGCTGTCACCAATGTGGGCGAGCATGGCTGCCATGGCCTGCTCGTCAGCCTGGGCGTCGCGCACGGCCTGGACAAGCTCGGTCATGGGGATGGGCGAAAGCTGGATGTTGAACTTCTCGAGCAGCTCGCCCTCGTTGCACATGGTCGACCAGAAATCGAACGGACGGGTGGCCATCTGCAGGATGCGGGTGTGCTTGAAAGTCTTGACCACGTTGCACACGGCCAAAAAGTCCCAGACACCGCGCTCGAACTCGGGATCGGTCAGACGGCAGTTGGTCATGTAGGTGAAGGGAACCTGGAAGCGGCGCAGGACCTTGCCGGTGGCGAACAGACCGCACTGGCTATCACGCAGACGGGTGCCGTCGGGCTCGGGGCGCTCGTCGCGCGGCCCCCACAGCAGCACGGGCAAGCCGAGCTCGCGGGCAAGGCGGCCGCAGACATACTCGGTACCAAAGTTGGCGTGGCAGAGCATGATGCCGTCGACGCCCTCGGCGCGGAACTTCTCGACGATAGGCGCGATATGGCTGTCGTCGAACAGCAGGCCCTCGTCGTTGATGTCGTCGATATCCACAATCTCGACGCCGATCTCGCGCAGGCGATCAGCCGTCAGACCGCGATACTTGATCGCGTCCGGCGCGCTAAAGATACTGCGGCGCGTGGGCACAAAGCCGAGCTTGATCTTGTCCATGTACGTCCTCCCCTAGTCACATGTTCAGTAAACAGACGCGTGTTTCGTTTTGTTCTGTTTACTAAATGTTTTACTCTTCTGTTTAGAAGTTTAGCGCGAAATACCCGTAGGCGGTAGAGAAATCAGCCCAAACGGTATGTAAACGAACTGAACATACAAGGGAAACAAAAAGAGGACCCCGAAGGATCCTCTTTTGAATAGCGCTATGTTTACTGCCCTGGCGTGCTTTGACACGCCGCAGACGATGCCGTCTCCGCCTAGATCTCGCGCACGCTCTGGCGTTCGACAAAATAGGTCGACACGGCGGTCTTGCAGGTGTAGCTCTTGGGGTTGCGGATGTTGCCCACCAGGCGGCGCACCGCGATCTCACCCACCTCGTGCTTGGGAACATGCACCGTGGTGAGCGGCGGGTTGGAAAAAGCGCCCAGAGATAGGTCGTCAAAGCCGATGATCGAGACATCCTCGGGCACGCGAATGCCGTGCTCGTTGAGCGCGCGTATGGCACCCACGGCGAGCACGTCGTTCTCGGCAAAGAAAGCCGTCGGCAGGTCGTCGTGCGAGACGCCGTCGAGCCACGCGCCCATATCGCGATAAGCACCCTCAAGCGTGGTGCCCAGCTTGACACGCCATGCTGGGTTGGCCTCGAGGTCCGCATCCTCAAGCGCTTGACGATAGCCGCGCTCGCGATCCTTAAAGTTGCGGATGCGAAGGTCGCCCGCCAGATAGCCGATTTGCTTGTGACCCTTCTCGATAAGGTAGTCCACGGCACGCAGCACCGAATCGGTATTGGCAATGACCACGGCATCGAAGTACTGGCGGTCGCTCCAGCCATCGAGCACAATCAGGTGGGCGGCAGCGTTGGCAAACAGGGCGTAGTCTTCCTCGCCCAGTTCGGTACCCATCAGCACGATGGCGGCGGACGGGTCGGCGATCAGGCCCTCGACCTGCGGACGCACGGCGTCCAGGTCGCTAAAGTCGAGCGAGACAAAGCTCGTGCTCATGCCGTGGCGACGCGCCTGGCGTTCCACGCCCTCAATAACCGCGGGATGGAAGGTGCTCTCGTCCAGGATGGCGCCCGTCTTGCGCGCGAGCACAAACTGGATGCTCTCGAGTTGCGTCGACTGCTGATAGCCGAGCGACTGCGCGCACTCCAGGATGACCTTGGCGGTCTCCTCGCTCACGCTGCGCTTGCGGTTGAGCGCGTTGGACACGGTCGCAGGCGAAAAACCGGTAATGCGGCTGATCTCGCGAACACTTGCTTTAGCCATTGTTCCCCCTAGCAACGGCCGCTGTCGAGCATCGTGGCCTGACCGCCCCGTGACTCGACAACTAAACGACCGCAAATTCAATCTAAACAGAATAGTAAATGTTTAATAGCTAGTTTAGCCTGTTGTCAAGCGAAGCGGCGCGACTATTCCCCCAACGGGCGTATTTACTCGGTAGCTAATCTGGATCGGGGCACAGAAACCGTTTAGCCAAGGATGCGAGCCATGCGTGCCTTAAACTCCGCGAGGAAACGTGGGGCGTCCACGGTGAGCGCCACGAGCGCGCTCTTATCCGGATCGGACAGACGGTGCTCGTCACAGATAGTGCGGCCGCGGTACTCGCCCAGCAGGTCGACACGAAGATTGCAGCCGAGCGCACCCACGAGCGTGGGATCAATCGCCACGGCAACCGCCAGCGGATCGTGCAGCGCGCAGCCGCCCAGGTAGGGCGCGTTCATTTCGTACGAACCGATATAGTGCTCGACCATGCTCGCAAACGCGCAGCCAGCCATAGTGCCCGAGCCCGTCCAGCCGGCAACGTCGCGACGTGTGAGCACCACGCGGTGCGTCACATCCAAGCCCACCATGGTGAGCTTGCGGCCCGAGCGCAACACGGCGTCGGCAGCCTCGGGGTCGCCCGCCATGTTGGCCTCGGCGCCCGCGCTCACGTTGCCGGGCACGGTAAGCGCACCGCCCATCACGACCACGCGGCCGATGGACATCATCGCCGCCGCATCGCGCTCCAGGGCAAGCGCCAGATTGGTGAGCGGGCCGGTCGCAACGTAGACCAGATCGGGACCATAGGTACGCGCGGCATCAATCAGGTAATCGACCGCCGCATTGCCATCGGCCGACGTCGCGCCCACTGGCTCGTACGGCGAGGCGGGCACGCTTGCGCCGCCAATACCGTTCTTGCCGTGGATAAGCGTGGTGGACGCCTGCGGCGTGTAGGGTTCGGTCGCCTTCATGGGACGATCGGCGCCCAGGTACACCGGCACCTCGGGACGACCCAACAGGTCGAGCACCGCCAAGCAGTTGTGCGCCGACTGCTCGACGCGCACGTTACCAAAGCACGTGGTGATGCCGACGAGCTCCACCTCGGGGCTTGCGATGGCATAGGCGAGCGCCATCGCATCATCCACACCCATATCCAGATCAAGGATCAGCTTCTTGGTTGCCATTGTTCTACTCCGCTTCTCCGTCTACATCCAAACCGTCTAAACCAAACTTGTGCTCGACTTCCGTACGCGTGGGAATTGATTGCTGAGCGCCCAGGCGCGACACCGTCACCGCCGAGGCGCGAGCGCCCGCCGCCATGCACTCAAAGAGCGGCAGGCCCTCCAGACGAGCTGCAGCAAGCGCGCCAATAAATGTATCGCCCGCGGCCGTCGTATCGACCACCACGCTCGAAAGCGCCGGCATGCGCAGCGGCTCACCGCCATCGCCGAGCGTAACCGAGCCGGCGCCGCCCAGCGTGATGACCGCAGCCCCGGCGCCCTTATCGAGCAGCGCATTGAGCGCGGCGACGCAGCTCGCATCATCTGTGGGCAGAATGCCCGTCAGCACCTGGCACTCGGTCTCGTTGGGGCAGACCAGGTCGACCGCAGGCCACGCTCCTGCCGGCAGGTCGCAGGCGGGCGCCGGGTTAAAGATCGTATAGAACCCCAGCTCGTGAGCGCAAGCAAGCGCCCCGGCCGTCGCCGCAAGGTCACATTCGCCCTGGGCGATAAAGACGCCGCCAGCAGCCGGGGCAATCTCGCTGGCATCGCCGTCGAGCTCGTCGGCCACCAAGCGCCTCAGTGCGCGGGCAACGTCCTCGCCCGCAAGCGCATGGTTGGCACCCGGCGACAGCACGATGCGGTTGTCGCTCTCGCAGCGAATGATAGTCGCGGTACCGGTCTCCACGTCGTCGCGCCGCGCCACGAACTCAACGCCCACGCCAGCATCCTGAAGCCCCGCCACCAGTGCATCGCCAAACGCATCGCGCCCGACCGCGCCGATCATGCACGTGCGCGCGCCTATGCGCGCGGCGGCGACGGCCTGGTTAGCGCCCTTGCCACCGGCGTTGGTGATAAAACCGCTGCCACCGACTGTCTCGCCCGCGCGCGGCATGCGCTCGCATGCCACCGAAAGGTCCATGTTCATACTGCCGAACACCGCAACAATGCCGTTGTCTGCCATGGAAACCTCCTCGTCTGCAGGCCTTACGCCCACCGTCGGCGTCGATCGTGCGCTCTCGCACCTCTATAACTTTAGTTCACTTTGATGTGAACGCACCCTTGAGCTTGCGCCAGCAGCAAGCATTCACAGGAGCAGGTAGCTACAATGAATATGTGCCGATTATTCTCGTCATTGGATGATGTTTTATGGAACAATTCTCGCAATCGGGCTCGCGCGGTCGACGCCGCACGGGCAACGAGCCGGCGCCGCACGAACGCGTGAAGGGCGAGCGCCGTGCCAACGAGCCGCGACGCACCGCGAGCCCCCATCGCGCTTCTGCCAACAACGCGGGCCGCGCCAACACTCCCGCCGCGGAGCAGACGCCTGCTCGCCCCAAGTCCCGCTACATCCCTGCCCTTGACGGCCTGCGCACGCTTGCCGTCGTCGCGGTGGTGCTCTATCACCTCAACCTCACGTGGGCTCAGGGCGGCCTGCTTGGCGTCACGATCTTCTTTGTGCTTTCGGGCTATCTGATCACGCGCTTGCTGCTCAACGAAGTCGCTAAGACCGGTCGCATCGACCTTAAGAGCTTCTGGATTCGCCGCATCCGTCGCCTGGTCCCCGCCGTGGTAACGGTAGTGTTCGTGACCTGCGCGCTGTGCACCATCTTTAACCACGTGATGCTCACCAAGATGCGTCCCGACATTCTGCCGTCGCTGCTGTTCTTTAACAACTGGTGGCAGATTATGCAGGACGTCTCGTACTTCAACGCCCTGGGCGATCCCTCGCCGCTTACGCACTTTTGGTCGCTCGCCATCGAGGAACAGTTCTACCTGGTTTGGCCCCCGCTGCTGCTCGCTATGGTATCCATGCACATGAGCAAGCCCAACACGCGCCGCATGGTTCTGGGCCTGGCTGCTGTCTCCGCCATCGCCATGATGGTGCTCTATAACCCCGCCGCCGACCCCAGCCGCGTGTACTACGGCACCGACACCCGCGTGTTCTCGCTGCTGCTGGGCGCCTGGATGGCCTTTATCCCCGATTGCGACCTGGCACCGGTGCGTCTCGCTCATCGTTTGGGGCTCAATCGCTTGGCTGGCGCCGCCAAGCACGGCAAGAACGCCGAAAGCAAGCATGACGCTACGACCGACGGCGCAGCCGAGACCGTCCCGACTCAGCCGAGTACGCTCGTGCGTTTTTGGTCCTCACCTGCATCCATCGATGTGTTGGGCGTCGTGGGTCTGGTTGGCCTTGCCGCCATGGTCGCGCTCACCAACGGCTACACCGCGTTCCAGTATCGCGGCGGCACGCTGTTATGCTCCATCCTCACGCTCATGGTCATCGCGGCCTGCGTGCAGCCCCAGGGAATGGTTGCCCGCGCACTGTCCGCCGAGCCGCTCGTGTGGGTTGGCAAGCGCTCGTACAGCATCTACCTGTGGCACTATCCGCTACTGTTGCTCATGAACCCGGTCGCCAACATCAACGATACGCCGTGGTGGCAGTACATTTTGCAGGTGTTGTTGGTGGTCGCCGTAGCCGAATGCTCATATCGCTTTATCGAGACGCCGTTTAGAAAGGGCACCTTTGGGCGCACCGTATCCGAGTTCCGCAACGGCACCACCACGCCCACCAACTGGGTGCGCGCGCACGTCCCTGTCTGCGCAGCCTGCGCTGTCGTGTTGGTCGTTGCACTGGGCGGCCTGATCTTTGTGCCGGAGACCTCCGCACTGAGCGGTGAGGGCGCCGAAGTCCTCAACGAGGAAGCAAAAAACACCGCGCCCACCGACCAGCAGGCGGCCGACGACACCGACAAGGACAACGACGGCTTCCCCGATGGCTCCTACGACCTGTTGATGATCGGTGACTCCGTGTCGCTGCGCGCCGTTGATTCCTTTGACGGCGTGTTCCCGCACAGCCATATCGATGCCGAAAAGGGCCGCCAGTTTGATGCGGGCCGCGCGACATTTGAGGGCTATCTCCAACAGAACCTTGCCGGCAAGATCGTGGTCTTTGCACTGGGAACCAATGGCTTGGTAACCGACGACCAGATCGACGCCATCATGACCGATGCAGGAGATAAGCGTATTGTGGTGTTTGTGAACACGCGCAGCCCGCAGCCGTGGGTTGGCTCTACCAACCAGGCCATCACCAACGCTGCTACGCGCTACAAGAACGTGCGCGTTATCGACTGGTTCGGATACAGTGCCAATCGCAACGACCTGTTCGATGGCGATGGCACGCACCTATCGACCACTGGCGTGACTGAGTACCTCAACTTGATCCACGATGCCGTCAAAAAGGACCTGCCCGTGCATCCCGAGGATCACGTCAACGATCCGCAGCCGGCGGCCGTCAAGACTGCCACCGACGCGCTCGTCAATGCGCTCGCTCTCAAGCCGCACAAGCTGGGCACCGACAAGTAACCTGCAGCGCAAACTTCCCACATTCGGAGGGGGTGCCCGCCACGGCAGACACCCCCTCCGGCAGTTAGGAACGTTCCTTATGTGCCGGCACCCAGGGACACTCCTGACACAGCCAAGGAACGCCCTCCTTGCGACCGAATTCTGGGCGCCTCGCCACCCCGAGCGTTGTTTCCAAGCCTCACATCCGCAGCAAACAACCCAAAATCACTCTTTTCGAGCCGACTCCAAGAGGTCGTGGACAAAAAGTGGCAAATATGAGTACTGTTACCATTTTAGTAGCAGGCAAAACCCCCCAAAATGGCGCTCATGCGGTAGCGCGCGACCCTTCCAGTTGACCAGAATGGCCGGCTTAGGACTTGGAGACCCGCTTTTAATAAACAGATTCTTAACTATGTTCATTATTTTCTTGGTCGTAAATGCTATCGGCAAGGCAACAGTACTCATATTTGGCATTTTTTGTCCACTGCCATATAACTAACGCCCTATAGCGGGCAAAAAACAGGCCGCAGTCCATCGCTGCGGCCTGTTTTGAGTCCAAAAGAGGCGCTAAGCGCTGTAACCCATCGCCTGCAGAACAAACATGACGACCGTCAGCACCGTAATCACACCGATAGTCGCCCAAGTGAGCACATTCCACACGCGGCCGTTGCGGTTAGTGCCCATAATGTGACGGTCAGCGGCAATAACCACCTGGAACACCAGAACCACGGGCAGCAGCACGCCATTGATGACCTGCGAGGTCATCATAATCTGGAACAGATCGACGCCGGGCATAAGCACCAGCACGGCAGAGATACCGATGATGGCCGTAATGATGCCGCGATAGACCGGGGCCTCGTCCCAGCTGCGGTCGGCACCGCGCTCCCAGCCAAATGCCTCGCAGATAGCGCTCGACGTAACGCCCGGCAGCACGCAGGCGGCCAAGAAGCTCGCCGCGACCAAGCCCGAGGCAAACAGTACCGTGGACCACTGACCCGCAATAGGCTCCAGCGCGCGGGCAGCATCGGCGGCATCGCTAATCTGAATACCCGCCGGGAACAACACCGTACCGGTCGTGATGATAATAAAGCCGGCAATGACATCGGCAGCAAGCGAGCCGCTCACGGTATCAATACGCTGCAGCACGATGTCGTCCTCGCCCGCGTTCTTATCGACCACGTTGTTCTGAGCCAAAAAGATCATCCACGGTGCGATGGTGGTACCGATCGTTGCGACCACGAGCGACACGTAGCTGGGGTCGTTTTGAATATTGGGGACGACCAAGTCGACCGCGACCTCGCCCCAGTTGGGGCCGGCCATAAACGCAGCGACGATGTAGGTCACGAACACGCAGCTTACCAGCAGCAAAATCTTCTCGATGCGCTGAAAGCTACCCGACATGGTAAGCATCCACACCAGCAGCGCCACGAGCGGCACCGAAATGCTCGCCGGCACGCCAAACAGAGCAAGGCCACTCGCGATACCCGCGAACTCCGAGATGGTCACGGCTGTGTTGGCGATCAGCAGCGCCGCCATAGCAAGTACACTCTTGCGCACGCCAAAGCGCTCGCGAATGAGCGATGCCAGGCCCTTACCCGTGACGCAGCCGCAGCGCGCCGCGGTCTCCTGCGTCACGATGAGCAGCACAGTCATGACGGGAAGCATCCAGAGCATCTTGTAGCCATAGCTGGCGCCCGCACTGGAATACGTTGCAATGCCGCCGGCGTCATTGCCCGAAAGCGCCGCCAGCAGACCGGGGCCCATAGCGCCAAAGATGGCCGCGATGGTCAGCTTTTGCTTGGTGCCCGACTTTTGCTTGGTATTTTGCACGCGACCACCTAACCCATGACTGACATGGCGAGCAGCACCGCGGCGATGCAATACGCCACACACGAGATCATGACGGCAATGACGTTCATGGCGGTGCCCGACGTGTTGAGGTCATGCTCGTCACGCCAGAACAGCACCATCAGGTAAATCACGGCGCTCATGTTGCCAACCAGGCAAATGATGGCAGCGATATTAAAGCACCCGGTAAAGAGTTGCTCCTCAAACATGGGCGCATCGGGGAATGCAGCGGTGCGCACCAGCTGGGCGCACAGGTAGGTCACGAGTGACAGAATCAGGCCCATGCCCGTGCTCTGGAAGAAGAATCCCAGATACGGCTTGGGCTCGTCGTCGTGACCGTCATACTCCAGGAAGTAGTTCTTGACGAACGACACCATGCGCGAGGCCGCCAGCAGCACGAGCGGCATGGCGCACATGGGAAACACCACCAGATGCGCGAAGCCGAGCGCCGTTCCCAGCACGGTCGCCATGATGCACGACGCGATGCCCCATACAACAACCCAGTACTGGCGATGCACGAACCAGCTGAGCACGTTCGTCGAGTCGTCGGACGCGCTGTCACCCGAGCCGACACCAGCGATCTGCAGGTCCTCCTGATGCTCCTCGGCGATAACGTCCATGGCGTCGTCGAAGGTTACGATACCCAGGATATGACGGTTCTCGTCGCAGACGGGGATAGCGACCAGGTCGTACTTGGTCATCTCGTCCGTCACGTCTTCCTGGTCCTCGTCGGGCGACACGTAGACCAGGTCGCGATAGGCCAGCTGACCCAGCGTGGCGTCGCGATCGGCTACGATCAGCGTGCGCAGCGAAAGCACACCGGTCAGCATGCCGCTCGGATCCTCGGTATAGACGTAGTAGACGCTCTCGAAGTCCTCGTCGAGCTCGCGAATCGCCTCGATGGCGTCACCGACCGTTGCCGTGGCGGGCAGGGAGACAAACTCCGAGGTCATGATGCGGCCGGCGGTGTTGTCCTCATACCCCAGCAGGTTACGAATCGCCTTCTCCTCCTTGACGCCCATCAGGCGCAGGAGCTTCTCGGCCTTCTCGTAATCAAGCTCGTCGATCAGGTCGGCAGCGTCGTCCGGGTCCATCATGGCCAGCATCGACGATGCGTCCGTGTCGGACAGGCCCTCGAGCATCTCGGTCATAAGCTCGTCGTCATCGAACTCCGAGATAGCTTCGGCTGCCTGGGCGGTATCGAGCTGCGCAAACACCTGCGCACGCAGACGCGGGTCGAGCTGCTCGATAATGTCGGCGATGTCGGCAGGGTGCAGCTCGCCGAGCGTCTTGTGCGACACCGAGAGTTGAATGTTCTTGGTCGAGCGGTCGAGCAGGTCCATGTAGGACCAAGCGATGATGTCCTCACTGAGCGGCTTGCCCAGGTGCTTCATAAAGCCTTCGACGATATGCTCGAGCGCGGGGCTGATGGCGCGTAGCAGACCGCGAGCACCGACCTCGGCGCCCAGCAGGCGCAGCTGGTTTTCGCCCGACATGGAAAACTTGATGTCGTTGACGCGCACGACCTTCATGCCCTGCGTGTCGACAATCTGCTTGTTGAGCACGTCGCGGGCAAGCAGGAGTTCGGTCGGCTGCAGGTACGAAAAACGGATTTCGGTGGCCGACGTCTTAAGGTGTACACCCGTCTCGTCGATACGGTCGACCCATTTGCGCCAGCTGATCATAAACGGCGTCTTGCCGGGACCGCGGAACGCGAGCGACGTCACGTGCGGAAAAACTTCGCCGGTAGCAATACCAAAATCGTTGACCACGCCGAGCTTTTCGCCGTCGACGTCCAAGACCGGCAATTTGAGCATCTCACTCAGATAATTCAATGGTGCTCCCCATCATTATTCCCCCGGACGCGGCCGCGCGCGCGGCGTCCGGGGGCTTCTGGATATGTATACGCATGCGCGGGCGGCACGCCGCTCGACGCTTACACCCCGTGCATGCGCAAAAAGCACCTGCATGGGGTCATCGACTGTATGGTCGAGGTTTGGATTTCACCTGTAACCTTTCTCTTGACCCTCATTAACCGCAGTAACTATAGCATCAGCATCGCCCTGCGGCATCGAATTTATGCGCTGCACATTGCAGGCATACCAAACGCTGACGTATCCGTGACATAGCCCTTGGGGACGTTCTTAAACGACTACCCAATGACTACTCTGTGGTGTCATCGTCCTCGGCAAGTTGGGGGAACACGGCGTCCTTGGGCATGGTGACCTTCGTCAGCGAGGTGAGCTTTTTGCTCAGCGACGTGTCCGTCTTAACCAGGTCGCTGAGCGTCACGATCTTGTAGCCGTCGGCAATGAGGCCGTCGATAATCTGCGGCAGCGCCTCGAGCGTCTGCTCGGCGCATTCGTCTCTATCGGTGAACAGCACGATATTGCCCGGCGTCACCGAATCGAGCACCGTTGAGACCTGCTCGTCGGCACCGTTGAGCAGCCAGTCGCCCGAGTCGATATTCCACGAGACCACGGCGGAGACCAGGTCCATCGCATCAATCCAGTTTTGCTCGTCAAAGGCAGCGTAGGGAGCACGCAGCAGCATCGTCTTCACGCCGGTCGCCGACTTAATCGCATCGGTGCCTTTCGTGATCTGCTCGCGTACCGCCTCACGGTCCTGACCCTTGAGCGAATCGTCGCTGTAGCTGTTGGATCCGATTTCGCACCCGGCATCGACAATCGCCTTGGCCGTAGCAGGCGAGGCCTCGGCCGCATCGCCCGACAGGAAGAACGTCGCGGTGACGCCCTTTTCCTTGAGTACCTGCAAAATCTGCTTGGTCGCGCCGCTCGGACCCTCGTCAAACGTCAGCGCCACGTACTTTTTGTTGCCCTTGGGCGCCACGCTGGCGCACGCAACGACGCAATCGGTGGCGGGCACAACCTCGCCGCGGTCCTGCGTCTTTTCCGACTGCTCACCAACCCACACCTCGGAGCGGCCCTGGACACCCCATGTCTGCACATACTCGATAGCGCCCGTGCCCTCGACCTTGAGCTTGGGCTCGATAACCGTAGCCTGAACCTCGTGCTTCTCGTAGGTGTTACGGCCATCCTTGACCGTCACCTTCTCGCCGCCCTCAAGTTCGCGGCTATCCCATTTGCCCTGTTTTATGCGCTTGCCGTCCACCTTAACCGACAGCTTTTCGCCGCCATGGCGCTTGAGCACGCTGTCATCGACGGCCAGCAGGTCGCCTGCGTCGTAGGTATCGGTCAACTCCTGGTCGTCGATGAGATTCTGCAGCGTAGAGCCCACGCGCACCGCGGTCTTTTGCCCGTTGAGTTCCACGTCCACGCTGCGGTTGACGTAGCCCACGACGGCAGCGATAAACAGCACGAGCGCACAGCCCACGGCAATGAGCGCATAGGGCAGACGGGACGGTCGGCGCGGCGAGCGCCCGTTGCCGATGCGCGCGCTGCGGTCGCTAAACCCGCGGCTATGGTTGAGGTACATCGCGCCGGGCTTACGGCGGCGACGGCGCTGACCGCTGGGCAGCTGCCCCAGGTCGCGGCGCGCCGTCGGACGCGCACCCGAACGCCCGTTTAAGTTGGATCCGTTTTGGCGCATGTGCCCTCCCCCATAAACACAGCAAGCCGGAGCAACAGGTCTCCGGCTTGCCTCCCATCATTTGGTACGTCGCTATTATGTAGCTTTTGACGAGCCTCCGCTCGCCTTTTGGTATTCGTCCTTAAAGGCCTTGAACATGCCGCGCGTCTTGCCGAGCTGCTTGCCCAGTGCGCGGCTGCCCTTGTCCACGGCAACCGATCCCTTGTCGTCGAGTACCTTGGCGCCCTTTTTGACCTTATCGCCCACCACGACGCTGGCCTCGGCGGCCTTGGCAGCCGCACCGCCCGAATACCCGAGCGACTTGACCTCGTCCGAGACGACCATCGCGCCGTTCTCGTAGCCGCGCAGCATCGTCGGTGGCACCTGCGTGTCGCCCAGCAGCACGCTCGAAGCGGCACCGGCGGTCACATAGAATGCCTGTACGATGCCCAAGCGTGGCTTGAACTCAACGTCCGAGCAGTAGCCCACGACATCGCCCGATTCCGTGCGCACGTCCATACCAACCCAGATGATGCAATCGTCCAGGTTGATGTCGAGGCGCTTGGCGGCGGCAGCATCGTACGTGTCCTTGACGTCATCGACCGCAATGGCGCCCTCGTAGACACCAATGGCGTCGAGCGCTACGAATCGGTCGGGGCGCTCGATCATGCCCGCGATATCGGACTGGCGGACCATAAAGCCGACCACGCGCGTACCGCCCGGGGTAAAGACCGGAAAGTGAATCTTTCCGAGCTTTTTAGGGCTGCGCGGCGTGCCGTCCTTTTTGGTGCGCTTGTCCTCGGTAGGCTTGCGATAAATCTTGGCGCCGACAAAATCCCCGGCGCGCATTATGCCTCGGTCGAGGGCTCCGCAGCCTCGGTATCAGCCTCGACGGCGTTCTCGACCACGACGTCGGCGGCAGGCGTCACGTTGCCACCCGAAATGGCGTCGTTGAGCTGCTCACGCAGCTGGTCCATGCGCTCGCGGGCCAGGTCGACCTTGGCGCGCAGGTCGTCGGTCTTGGCGTCGACCATCGGGCCAAAGTCATTCACCGCAGCACGGGCCTCCTCGGCGCTGTGCTCGTAGGTGTCGCGCATATTGTCCCAGGCGTCGTTGGCGATATCGGCAGCCATGGCGCGGGTCTCGGCGCCCGAGCGCGGAGCCAGAGCAACACCGATAATAGCGCCGGCAGCAGCACCAAAAAGTGCGCCGGAGACAAAGCTGAAAGTCTTACCCATGATCATTCCTCTCCTGCGGGCACGTCGGTGCCCACCGTTTGAATGCTGTCCATTATACCCGCAGCGCATCACTTGCCGCTCCGCTCATCTGCGTACGGCAAAGGTGCAGGTGCGTGATGGTGATAAACGCGTAGGCCTACTCCTGAGGCATAGCCGGCATGGCCACCGTGGCACACGGGTCCTCGCCGGCGCCGTCCACGAGCGGCAGGCCGCCCTCATGCGCAGGTCCTGCCGGAACCGTCGCCGCACCGCCAAAGACGGCAGCGGAGGCCTCGTGGTTCTCGGCAACCGCGCCCTCGGTATCAATCGCCACCTGGGGCTCGTCGTCAAAGTTGGGGACGCCCTGGGGCTCGGTGGGAACGGGCTCGGCGGTCGCATCGGCAACGGGCTCGGCGTCGATCGGCACATCGCCCTCGTCAGCGCCCTCGTCCTCGGCAGCATCTTCGCCGTTCGCAGCAGCGACGGCCTCGTGAGGATCCTTGCCCTCGGCCTCGGCGCGCATGCCTAGCACCAGGTTGCGCAGACCCGCGACCGTACCGTCCACATCGGGAGCCGGCTGGTCGGCGTGCAGATAGGCCCAGTCCATCATAAAGGTGGCCGAAGACAGCGCACCGATGGCCAGCGCGTCGTCGGGACACGAAAGCTCAACCTCAAAGACACGCTCATCGTGCTCGCTTACGCGCGTGCGGCCGCACGAGATGCTACCGGCAAGACCGGTCTCGTTCATGAGCTCGACCGTCACGTGCTCCAGCAGATGGCAGAGCTCGGTCTGACCCATGCAGTCCTGGAACTCGCGGCCGGAATCGCCCAGGCACAGATGCTTGGCAATCGCGGGCACCAGGTAGTACACGCGCGCCGTGGCCTCGATGTCCTCCGAGGTCATGAGCGGCATGCCGGGGTTCACCAGCACATGCGCGCAGATCTTGTCCTCGCTGACGGTGACCTTAAGGATGTTGAACAGGCCTGCCATAACTCTCCCCTACTCTTCCTTGCCCTACTCGTCGCCGTCGTGCGGATTCGCGGAACCCGCACCCGACGTCGTCGGCTCGTCTACCGAAGACTCGGAATCCTTCTTATCGGTTTCGGCCGGAGCGATCACGCGAATGAGCGAGATGCGCTGGCCACGCATCGACTGCACTTTAAACTTGTACCCCGCGACCTCAAACACCTCTCCGATGTCGGGCACCGAGTCACAAAGCTCCAAGATCCAGCCGGCGATGGTCTCATAATCATCGCTTTCCTCGAGCGGCCAACCAAGCTCAATCGCGTCATCGCACGAAAAACGCCCATCAACGAGCCACTCGCGGCGCGAAAGGCGCGTGAGATACTTGTTGTCGGGGTCGAACTCGTCCTCGATCTCGCCGACGATCTCCTCGACGATGTCCTCGATGGTGATGATGCCGGCCGTGCCGCCGTACTCGTCCACGACGACCACGATCTGGTCGTGCGAGGTCTGCATCTCGGACAGCAGCGGCAGGATGTCCTTGGTATCGGGCACAAAGGTGGCGTCGCGCAAAAAGTCGGCGATGGGCTGGTCGCCCTTGCCGTCGAGCGCGGGCTGGATCAGGTCCTTAATGTGCGCGATGCCCGCGACGTTGTCGGGATCCTCATGATAGACGGGGATGCGACTGAAGCCGGTCTGGCGCATGGTGGACAACACGTCGGCGACCGTCTCGTCGTCCTCGCACATGGTGGTGTCCACGCGCGGCACCATGACCTCGCGAGCCACGGTGTCGCCCAGGTCAAAGATCTCGTGGATCATGCGCTTTTCCTCGTCGAGCAGGTCGTCCTGCTCCGAGACCATGTACTTGATCTCTTCTTCCGAGACGTTCTGACGGTCGTCGGCACTCTTGATGCGCAGGATGCGGGCCAGGCCATCGGAGCAAGCGCCAGTCAGCCACACGAGCGGACGGGCGATCTTTTGGAAAAACGACAACGGTCCCACGACCTGCTTGGACACGCCCTCGGCATTGGCCAGGCCGATGCGCTTGGGGACGAGCTCGCCGATCACGATGGACACGAAGGCGACCGCGACGGTGATGATGACCGGCGCCAGGCCGCGCGCGATGGCGGAGAGCGGCGCGATGCCAAAGCTCATGAGCCACGTGGCGAGCGGGTCGGACAGGCTCGTCGAGGCAACGGCGGACGAGGCGAAGCCCACGAGCGTGATGGCGACCTGGATGGTGGCGAGCAGCTGGTCGGAGTCGGCAGCCAGCTTAATGGCACGCTCGGCGCGCTTGTCGCCTTCCTCGGCCTCATGCTCCAGCACGGCGCGCTTGGCCGTGGTGAGCGCCATCTCGGACATAGAAAAGTAGCCGTTGATGAGGGTCAAAACGAGGGTAGTGATAAGGGAGATGGTTATGTCCATCGGGAGTTTCTCGAACCTCCAAGATTCGGGACGTCGGATAAAACGTTGACGGCGGATACGGCAATGGCGCCGGCGCCCAAACGAGGACGCGGGCGCGCAGGCGTGGTCGCTAGATTACGAAGAGGATCACCGCCATGAACTGGAAGATGCTGCCGGCGAGTACCCACAGGTGAAACACGCTGTGAAGATAGCGCACGTTTTTGGCGATATAGAACGGCACGCCCACGGTATAGCACACGCCGCCGACGGCGAGCAGGGCAAGTGCCACGGGGTTGAGCAGCGACACGAGCTCGGGCAGCTTAAAGACAACGAGCCAGCCCATCAGCAGATAGACCAGGCCGCTTACCCAATGCGGCTGGCGCTCGCGCAAAAAGCACTCGAGGGCGATGCCGATAATGGCGATGGCCCATACGGCAAAGAACAGCACGGCGCCGCCGCCGTTTGCGAGCGTGATGAGGCAAAACGGCGTATAGCTGCCGGCTATGAGCAGGTAGATGCAGCTGTGGTCGATGATGCGGAACACGCGCTTGGCGCGCGCGGGTTGAATCGCATGGTAGAGCGTGGAGGCTAGGTATTCGAGAATAATACTGGCGCCGTAGACGATTGCCGCGGCCATGTGGGCCGGGCCACCGCCGCGCAGTGCAGCGAATACGATCAGGAGCACCAGACCCGCGATACCCAGCAAGCAGCCGACACCATGGGTGACGGAGTTCATGATCTCCTCGCCCACCGTGTAGTGCGGAACGGCCGCGGCCTTGGGTCGCGGCTTGGAACTGTCGCTCGAATCGGACATGCCGGTTACATCCTCCAACGTAAAGAGTTCTCAACACTATATCAAAGCGTCTGGGTGCGTGCGAAATTTGCACCATACGTGACCCTTTGTTTACCCATTCTTTGCCTGTTGACGCATCAACGGCGAACGTCCATAATGCGCTTGCATTAAATGTTGATGCATTAACATCTTATAGGAGAATACCGCATGGCTCAAAACGCACATTCCCATCGAAAGCTCAAGATAGCCGGCATCGTTGCACTGGTGGTTGTCATTGCGCTGCTCGGATTTGCCGGCAACTTTCTGTTTGACTTCGCGCTGAATCCCCGCGCGCCATACACCATGAAGATGATGCAGGACGGCAAGGACGACAAAGAAAGTGAGCAGCCGGATGCCGAGGGAACCGAGGCACGGGCATGGTTTAAAGAGAACCGCGAGAGCAGCAGCCTCACCGCAGATGACGGAACCGAACTTGCCGCTTGGTATTTTGCCGCCCCAGAGAGCACGCACAATTACGCTATCTGCCTACACGGATACACCGATGAGCCCATCGGCATGGCCCGATACGTCAAACGATTCCACGACCGCGGCATGAACGTACTCGCACCCGCCGCCCGCGCCCACGAGCGCTCCGGCGGCGACTATATCGGCATGGGCTGGCCCGAGCGGCTCGATGTCGTTGCATGGATTGGGCGAATCGTTCAGGCCGATCCCGAAGCGCGCATCCTGGTCTTTGGCGAATCGATGGGCGCGGCGACGGCCATGAACGTCGCGGGGGAATCGTTGCCGTCTAATGTCACGTGCATCATCGAGGATTGCGGCTATACGAGCGTCTGGGACGAGTTTTCCCTGCAGCTCAAGGACGTGTTCGGCCTGCCCAGTTTTCCCTTGCTCGATGTGGCCAACCTGGTATGCAACGTGCGCGCAGGCTACGACTTTCATAAGGCGAGCAGCGTGGAACAGCTCAAGCGCGCGACGGTTCCCATGCTTTTTATCCACGGTGACCAAGACACCTTTGTACCGTACAGCATGCTCGACCAAAACTACGAGGCGTGCGCCAGCAAGGTCAAGCAAAAGCTCACTATCCACGGCGCCACCCATGCCAAGAGCGCGCAAGTCGACCCCGAGCTCTACTGGAACACGGTCGACAGCTTCCTCGACAAGAATTTTTAGGCAAAAAGCAACGTCCGGGGCTTTATCTGACCCCTATTTTCGAAAGTATGCGGCAAAATCTGGAACTGCCGACCAGACCGCAGTTTTATCAACAATTTATCAGGGGTTTTGTTGCCAAAAAACGTCGTGTGCTCGGCGGTCTCGAAATTTGCCGCATACTTCCGGAAAACCGCCCGCGAGCGCTGTGCTCGCGGGCGGTTTTTGCTTGAATTGCGCCACGAATGCGCTTGTTTTGTCCAATAGCTAGGTGCTACTTGACCTCGATGAGCTCGTACTTGCTCGTGCCCAGGCCGATCTTCTCGGCATGCGCGATGCACGCGCGCCAGTCGGTGTCGGGATGCGTGATGCAGAAGGGGTCGCGCGCCTGCTCGCCCTCCAAATGCTCGTGGTTATGCTCCATCTTGGCCGCGCTGTCGGTAAGCTCGGTGTTAGGCAGCGGCTCGGATGCCATGACGGCATCGGCGCAGGCCTGGTCGATGGCGACCGGGTCGAAGCTCGCGAACATGCCGATGTCGTTGACGATGGGCGTGTCATTCTCGGGATGGCAGTCGCAGTTGGGGCTGATGTCCATGGCGAGCGAGATATGGAAGCTGGGGCGATCCTGGACAACGGCCTTCGTATACTCGGCGATCTTGTAGTTGAGTACGTCGGCCGCGGCGTCATAGTCGGGCTTGATGCAGTCCTGGTTGCACGCCGCAATGCAGCGTCCGCAGCCCACGCAGCGATCGTGGTCGATGGTAGCCACGTGAACCGTGCGGGTGCTGCCGTTGGCAAGCTCGCGCTCACGCGTACCGTCAAACGTGATGGCGCTGTGCGCGCAAATCTTCTCGCAGGCACGGCAACCTACGCAGTTGGTAGTATCGACGCTCGGCTTGCCGGCGGCATGCTGCTCCATCTTGCCGGCACGGCTGCCGCCTCCCATGCCCAGGTTCTTCATGGCGCCGCCAAAACCGGCCTGCTCATGGCCCTTAAAGTGGGTGAGGCTGATCACGATATCGGCATCCATGAGCGCCTGACCGATCTTTGCCTCGCGCACGTACTCACCGCCCTCGACCGGGACGAGCGCCTCGTCGGTACCCTTGAGGCCGTCGGCGATGATGATCTGGCAGCCTGTGGCATACGGGGTAAAGCCGTTCTGGTAGGCGGTGTCGATGTGCTCGAGCGCGTTTTTGCGGCTACCGACATAGAGCGTGTTGCAGTCGGTGAGAAAGGGTTTGCCGCCCAGCTCCTTCACCACGTCCGCGACGGCGCGGGCGTAGTTGGGGCGCAAAAAGCTCAGGTTGCCCAGCTCGCCAAAGTGAATCTTGATAGCGACGAACTTGTTCTCGAAGTCGATCTGCTCAATGCCGGCGCGGCGAATGAGGCGTTTGAGTTTGTCGAGCTGGCTCTCGCGAGCATGCGTGCGCAGGTTGGTGAAGTACACCTTTGCCGGTGCTGCGGGTGCGGTTGCGGTCACAGATCTATCCCCTCGGTCTATATGGCGTTACAGACATAGAGGATGGTACCCATTGAAGTAGGGTCGAAGTCAAGCACAGCCACTCATTGGGGACAGACTTAAATGAGTGCTTGCCGCCCGGCCGGCGAATCGGCAAAGACTGTCCCCGATGACTACTCCTGCACCTTGAGGGCTTCGGCCAGGCTGACGCGCTTGATGGAACGCGTGTGCAGCAGCGCCACGACCAGGTAGGTTGCAAAGCCGATGCCGACGCATGCAGCCATGGACCAAGCGGGCACGTAGATCTCGATATTGCCGTTGTAGGCGAGCAGCATCGAGCGGAAGATGGCCGTGAGCGAGCCAATAATGACCGGCAGGCTCAGCACGAGCGACGCCGCCACGCACAGCGTGATCGAGCGGATGTACAGATGCGAAATCTCGCCATCGCGATAGCCAAAGACCTTCATGTAGCTGATCGATCGGGCGCTATGGTCGATAACAGCCTTGGTCAGCAGGTACATAAACAGCAGGAAGATAAACACCGCGAGCCCGACCATCATGCCGATCATTTTGCTCATCATGCCGATGAACTGGTCGCCCACGGCGCGCATGTCGTCGGGCGTGGTGTCGCCGGCAAAGTAACGAGCATCGAGGTCGAGCTTCTCGTTGCTCACATAGCCGTTGAAGTAGGCGGCATCGTTGTCGAACAGCTCGTTAAAGTCATCGATGCTCATATAGATATTCATGTCCGACTTTGAGCCCCAGGAGCAGCCCTTGCCCGCGTACTCAAGGGAATAATCCCGAGCCTCGTACTTGTCGCGAAGCTCGACCTTCTGGCCCTCGCTCCAGCCAAACTTGTCGAGCAGGCCGCCGCCAAAGACGACGTGTCCGTCGCCGATGTTGAGGCCCTTCCAGTAGCGCGAATCGGGCGAGATGCCGTAGACGGAAATCGTCTCCTCGCCATTACCATCGCCGCGGTCGTATTGCAGCTGGTAGACGGCGTATTTCTCGGCCCGCGCGATTGCGCCAGCGCCGTTGTCGGTCGTATTGACCGGGTGGATATCGTCGTTGTCAGTGTCGATCTTAGAGGCCTTGTCGATCAGGCCGATGGCCTCGTCGCGGTTGCAGCCGAGGGCAGCGGCAAGGTCATCGAGGCGCGCGTAGAGCGCGTCCTTCTTGTCCTGGACCTTGGCGAGCGCGTCCTGCGCCGCGGCCAGGCTCTCGGCAGACGGAGAGCTGGCCGCGGCATCGGTTGCCGTCTGCGCCGCATCGGCCGCGTCATCGAGCTCGTCACTGGCATCTTGGGCGGCGGAGAGCAGCGCGCCGTCAACCGACTGCAAGCGCTCGAGTGCCGACCACTGCTCGCGCTCCTCGGCAGTGCCCTCGAGCTCCAGCGGAGCCTTGAGCGTGTACTGGTGCTCGGCGACCAGGCTTGTCTCCAGGTTGTCGGCGTAATGCGTCATCGTGGGCAGAATCGCCAGGCCAAAGAGCAGCAGCAGCGAGGCAAACGCAATGCCCACGAAGAGCGTGGCGAAGTTGCCTAGGTTGCGCAGGAAGATACGAAGGCGGAAGCGCGAGACAAAGCCCATGCGCTCCGGCAGCTGCAAGCCGCGCTTGGTGCCCGATTTGCCGCTCGCCTCGTGACGAAGGAACTGCAACGGCGTCTTGCCCATCTTGCGAAGCAGGCCCACCAGCGTGATGAGGATGAGCGCGGCAGCGGGAACCACGGCGCACTTCACAAAAATCTCCCAGCTCCAGTACACCTGGAAGGGAGGCAGGCTGTACGAACCGTAATAGAGGCCGCGCATGGGCTCGGTAAAGAACGCGACGCCGAGCGCGGCGCCCAAAAGCGCCGCGAGCACGCCCACGATGGCGGGAAGCGCCAGGTAGTGCAGCACGATCTCGCGTCGACGATAGCCGCTGGCGAGCAGCGTGCCGACGATGGCGCTCTCCTCCTCGATGGTGGCGTCGGTAAGGACCACAAAGACAAACGCCATGATCACGATGATAATGTCGAGCAGCGTCATCCACATCATGGAGTCGCCGTCTACGTCGTCGCGCGCGTAGCCAATACCCTGATTGGAATCGGCATCGATCAGATCGTCCACGCGCGCATCGGCATCGGTCAGCGCCTCGACCATATCTTGCTCGCCGTCGATGCGGTCTGCAGTGGGGAGGTCGCGATCGGCAAAGGTGAAGGAGTAGGTGTAGGCGGGTGCGCCGCCGGCATCCTCGAGCGCGGCAAAGCCGGCGTCGGTGACCTCGGCCACGCCGTACGTGATGGTGTTCACCGTAAAGTCCGAATTGTTGAGGAACAGCGCCTGGCTATCGGGCTGGGTCATGATGCCGCAGACGGTGTAGGTGCGTCCCTCAAGCTCGACCTTATCGCCCACGACAAGGTCGTTGTTGGTGGCAAAAACGCGGTCGATAGCCACCTCATCGTCCGTCTTGGGCTCCTTGCCCTCACAGTAGGACGCGATATCGACCTTGGTGCGGTGCGCATAGGTGCGCAACGTGCGCTTGGTGCCGTCGTCGCCGGCGGTCTTTTTGATGATGGCGTCGATGGAGAAATTCTTGTAGAGCGTGACGCCGCCGACGTCGTCGGCTGCATCCTCGGCTGCCTTGAGCTGGTCGTCGGTAGCCTCGAAGGAGGCGGTCACGCGGCCGTCCTCAATCGTGTACGCATCGCGCATGTCGTCGATAAGGCAGCCGATGGAATGCGCCGCGAGCAAAAAGCCCGAGGTAAGGGCGATGCTCCCGCACATAAGCAAAAAGATGCCCAGGTACTTGCCGATATTGCGGCGCAGCTCGCGCGGGAGACGTTTTGCGAGAGGTGTCATGACGCCGCCTACCAATCGAGCTCGGCGGCCGCGACGGGCGACTCGTTGAGCTCGTCCTCGACGATGCACCCGTCGCGCAGGCGCAGCACGCGATTGGCCATGCGCGCGATGGCGGCGTTGTGGGTGACAATGATGATGGTGCAGCCGTAGGTGCGGTTGACGTCCTCCATGAGCTGCAAGATTTCCTTGGATGTCTTGTAGTCAAGCGCGCCGGTGGGCTCGTCGCACAGCAGCAGGCCCGGGTTTTTGACGAGTGCGCGGCCGATGGCGCAACGCTGCTGCTGGCCGCCCGAGACCTGGCGCGGAAACTTGTTGCGGTGCTCGTAGAGGCCCAGCGAACGCAGCAGGTCGTCGACATTGAGCGGGTTTTTGGACAGGTGCGCCGTGACCTCGATGTTCTCCTTGATGGTAAGGTCGGGCACCAGGTTGTAGAACTGGAAGACAAAACCCAGCTCACGGCGGCGATACTCGCCCAGATCGGTAGGTTTGAGCACCGTGAGGTCGCAGCCGTCCACCATGATGGAGCCACCGTCGGCATCCTCCAGGCCGCCGATCAGGTTGAGAAAGGTCGACTTGCCCGAGCCCGAGGGCCCCAGCATGACGCAGATCTCGCCGCGGTTGATGGACGTGTCGATGCCATCGAGTACCGTCAGGCGCGCATCACCGTCGCCGTAGTGTTTCTTGAGCCCGTTGACCTGGACGTAGGCATGCTTTGTCGCCATGCTATCCCCCGTTGTTAGCCTTCTGCTACTTTTCTAGGGTAATAGTAAACCTGGGCGAACTATTTTTTAGCGACAGGCGCAATTTTTTCCAAACCAGTCATTGGGCACTCATTGGGGACAGACTTATATGACTGAAACCACTCATTTAAGTCTGTCCCCAATGAGTGCCGGGACTGTCCCCAAGTGCCAGCAGGAAAGGAACGTCCCCAAGTGACGGGTTACGGCTAGGCGTGGGATTTGGCGTGTGCGAGGGCTAGGCCTACGGCGGCGATGGCGGCGGCGAAGAGCACGGTGACGCCCAGGTCACAGACGATGTCGCCCAACACGGCAGACGTCAGGTCCGAGGCAAGCGCCTTGCCGATTGCGTCGTTCACCCAATACGTCGGCACAAAGTGCGCCACCGTCTGCACGGCCGAGCCCATGAGCGACAGCGGCATCCAGGCGCCGCCCAAAAACGTCATGAGCATGCCGAGCAGGTTGCCCACACCGTTGAGCAGCTCCTCGCGCGCGCCCAGGCTCGACAGCGTAAAGCCAACGGCCAGCGGCGTGCACGCCAGGGCAAACGTTGCCGCCAGCGCCAGGCACACGCGGCCCACGCCGACCTCGGCAACCGCGCCGGCAAAGCCCACGACGCCCATCATGCTCGACACAAGCCAGATGCAAACGGTGAGCACGGCGGCGGCCGCGAACACAGCGAGCGAACGCTGGCGCTCAGAGACCGGGCTGGCATCCATGCGGCGCACGCGCTCGGGCTCGTTCATGCCCGAAAACACCAGTCCCACCGACACGATGACCGACGAGATGATCGCGTACGCGCCAAAGTTGAAGTACGACTCGAGCGTGGTAGCAGCAGTCGAGTCGACCTTGACCTGCTCGATCTGGACCTCCGCGCGCTTTGCGGCCGCGTGCTCGGCGGCCCTTGCGACGTCACCGTTGGAGGCAGCGGGTTCAAGCGCCGCCGCAGCGCCCGCGAGCGAGATCCAGCGCGAGGCCTCGGCGGACGAAAGCGCCGCCGCCATGGTGCCGGAACCATAGGTCACGTCGAGCTTGGGCAGGGCCTCCCCCGCACGGGCGGCTGCAACAAGATCGTCCTCAAACCCCTCCGGGATAAAGAACACGCAATCGGCACTGCCCTTGGCGCTGTTGCTCTTGGAGAGCGCGTCGGCAAGGTCGTATGTGTCGTCGCCGACGCCCGTGACCAGGTCAAAGCGTGAGCCCAGGTGCTTGGTAAGCGCCCGCGAAAGGTCGCTATTGTCGCGGTCGACCACGATCACGTTGGTGTCGTAGGGCTTGTACTCGGTAAGCTGCGACGAGTTCCAGCTCACCGAAGCCGCGATGAATACGCCCATGAGCGAGATGAACACCGTATAGATGAGCAGGTAGAACGGGTGCGCCAGCGCCATGCGAAGCGCGGTCTTAAAGGTGCTCATAGCGGCTCCTTCCAAAGATCAGCGTAGCGGCGGCGACAAACACCAGGGCCATCAGGACGAGCGCGCCGGCGCGAACAGCGAAGGGCCCCAGGTCCTCAAAGAAATACAGGCGATTGAACATGTCGCAGATGAGCTTGACGGGGTTGAGCCAGCACTCGACCGGACAAGCGCGGGCGACGTCGTCGGCAAGCGCCATCGCCGGCTCGCCGTAGAGGCCGGCGAACAGGGCGCACGTGGTGGCAAAGCCCGTGAGGATGCCCGACTTGGATGCCTTGCCGCCCTTAACGGGAAGCGTGCCCACAAAAAGCCCCAGGCCCGTGGCGGCAAGCGCGGATGCAGCCCCGCCCAGCAGGCACAACCCCTCGCGCCCGCCAAAGTCGACGCCCACGACCAGGCGCACGTAGCCGATCGCAACCGCCATCGATGCAAAGGAAACCAGCCACGAGCCGACAAAAATGCCGGCCAGCGACGCCGTCTTGGAAAGACCGCCCACGCAGCGGCGCGCGCCGAGGCCGGACAGATTGGGCTGCAAATCGACGACGCTCAAAGCGGCAAACTCGGCAGACATCATCGCGACCAGGCCAAAGAGCGCGTAATAGTAGATGGTCGTGCCGTCGGGCGTGGTGCGTGTCAGGCTTACGCGACGGGTGCCGCCCTTAAGCGACAGGACGCGCGCAACCGCTTCCGGGTCGGCGAGCGCCGCCGGGTTGTCTTGGGCAATCTGGGACATGAGCTCGGCATTTTGCGTATACGAGCTTGCCACCGTCTCAAGGATGCTGCGGTCGGTGAGCACCGTCGACGCACGCGAGCTGCCATAGCTCGAAAGCAGCGTGAGCCTGGGTGCGCCCGCATCGTCGACCGTATAGATGCCCGCGACCTCGCCGGCCTTGAGTGCTTTGCGCGCGGCTGCCAAGTCTTCGTACTCGCTCACATCGAGCAGCTGGTCGTCACCTTCCTTGGCAAGCGAAGCCGCCACATCCTTAAAGGTCGAGGCATCCCAGGCCTCGTCCGCCACGACGGCAACCGGCACCGGGTCGACCGTGCCGTCGGAGCTGAGGTTCGCAAACATAAACATGAACATCGTGGAAAGCGCGATAGGAAAGAGAGCGCCCCAGACCCACGTGCTCGGCCGGCGCAGCAGCGTCTTGACCGTGGTGATGATGGTGTTGAACATGGCCGCCCCCTAGTCGCGCAGCTCGCGGCCGGTGATCTCGAGGAATACGTCGTTGAGGGTCGGCGGTTCGGAATAGATGCGGCCGAGCGGCACGTCATGCGAGCGCAGCGCATCGAGAATGTCCGTCAGGTTGTGCGGGCTCGCTTCGCACGAAAACGTGAGTTGTCCCGCCGTTGCCGAAAGGTCCAGAACGTGCGGCAGGCTTGCGACGGCACCGAGCGCCGCACTCGGAACCTCGCCGACCTCGATTACAATCTTCTCGCCCATCTGAATCATGCGCTTGAGCTCGTCGTTAGTGCCCTGCGCCAGCACGCGCCCACCGTCCATGATCATGATGCGGCTGCAGATCTGCTCGACTTCCTCCATGTAATGGCTGGTATACACCACCGTGGCGCCCTCGTCGCGCAGGCGGCAGATGCCCTCCAGGATGGCGTTGCGGCTTTGCGGGTCGACCGCCACCGTGGGTTCGTCAAAAAAGATGAGCTCGGGCTTGTGCGCGATGCCGCAGGCAATGTTGAGACGACGCGCCAGGCCGCCCGAGAGCTTGCCGGGACGGAACTTGGTAAAGTCGCCCAGGCCGACAAAGTCGATCGCCTCGTCCACCAGCGCGCGGCGGCGCTTGCGGTCGTTAACGTAGAGGCTGCAGAAATAGTCGATGTTCTCGCGCACCGTGAGCTCGTCAAACACCGCCACCTGCTGCGGTACCACGCCGATGCGGCGCTTGAGGTCGTAACGCGTGGGCGTCATGGGCTCGCCGAACAGCTCGATGGTACCTTTGTCGTAGGAGAGCAGCTGCAAAATGCAGTTGATGGACGTGGTCTTGCCCGAGCCGTTGGGGCCCAGCAGGCCAAAGATCTCGCCGGGGGCGATGCTCAGATTAAAGTGATCGAGCGCAATAAGATCGTCATAGCGCTTGACGAGGTTTTCGACGTGGACGATGTCTGTCATGAGGCGGCCCTTCTGTTGCTTGCGGCCCGGTACGATTGCATCATCGCAGGAGCTGACGGCGCGCACCAGTGAGCTTTGTCACGAGTGAGGGGGGGCGGAGGCGAAACCCCCGCTCGCGCGAGCGATCGACGCCGCTTTGCCGCGCGGGAGGAATGTCACGGTTGCGCAGGCGGCCCCTCCACCATGCGCGGCTTCGCGTACAATACCCGTATGAACAGGCTTTTCGACAAATCGATCGTGCTGGCGTGCTGTATTGCGGCCGCCATGGGTCTTACTGTGAACGCTCACCTGGTCGCGGCGTTTTGCCTTGGCGTTATTGCCACCTCGCTGGCCGAGGTCGCACGGGGGAACCGCGCCCGCCGTGCGAGCGAGGCCGCGAGCTACGTTTACGCCATCGCGGCTGTCTTCGTGCCGCCGTTTGTGCCGTTTGCGCCTCTCGCCCTCTATGACATCGCGCGGCGCGTGCGCCGTGAGCACGCCTGGATCGCGCTGGGCATTGGCGTCGTCTTTGTCTTTGCGCTCGTCGCGGACCTTCGCACCGACGCGCTCACCGCCCGAACGCTCCTGCTGACCGCCATCCTTTCGGTTGCCGCCACCTTGCTATCGCTACGTACCGCCCAGTTAGAGCGCGAGCAGCAGCGCATGCGCCGTACCCGAGACGAGCTGCAGGAACGAGCCCTCGCGCTCGAGGCGCGCAACCGCGACCTTGCCGACCGCCAGGACTACGAAGTCGAGCTCGCGACGCTCGCCGAACGCGCCCGCATCGCGCGCGAGATCCACGATAACGTGGGCCACCAGCTCACGCGTGCCTCGCTGCAGACCGAGGCCCTGCGCGTCGTGCACGCCGACGAGCCCGGCGTCGCCGCCGATTTCGCCGACGTCAAACGCACGGTTGACGAGGCGCTCCAGCTCGTACGTGCCAGCGTCCATGCGCTCAACGACAACGCCGTCGACCTTTCCGTGCAGCTCGAACGCATTGTTGAAGGCGTGCGCTCGGACGGCGGCCCGCAGATTGAGCTTGAAGTTATGGCCGAGCATGCGCCCGCAAATGTCGCCAACTGCTTTGCGGCGGTCCTGCGCGAAGCGCTCTCCAACACCATGCGCCACGCCCATGCCAAAACCATTACCGTGCGGTGCATGGAGCATCCGTCGTTTTACCAGCTCATCGTTACCGATGATGGCGCAGACGCGACCCCGGCGAGCAGCAGCAACGTCGCAGAAGGCATGGGGCTCGTCTCCATGCGCGAGCGCGTCGAGGCGCTTGGCGGCACCTTCACCGCCGGCCCGCGCGCCGGCGCCGGCGGCTGGTGTGTGTTTGCCACCGTTCCCAAACAGCAAGGAGATGAGGCCCGATGAGGCTCATAGTTGTCGACGACGACCGTTTGGTGGTCGATTCGCTCAAGATTATCCTGGGCGCACAGCCGCAGATCGAGGTGGTGGGTACCGGCGCCAATGGCGACGACGCGGTCGCGCTCTACGCCGAGCACGCGCCCGATATCGCGCTACTCGACATCCAGATGCCGGGGCGCGACGGCCTTTCGGCGGCACGCGAGATCCTCGAGCGCGACCCTGCGGCGCGCGTGGTGTTTCTGACAACATTCTCGGATGACGAGTACATTGTGTCGGCGCTCAAACTGGGCGTCCGCGGCTACCTGATCAAAACCGATGTCGCCGCCATTCCACCGGCACTGGCGCAGGTCATGGACGGCAAACGCGTGCTCGAGGGCAAGGCGATCGAGGACATCGATTTTGACGGGACAGGCGCCGATGCCAGCACGCCTCGCCGACCCGCCGCCTTTGCCAGCCTGACCGACCGTGAGTTCGAAGTCGCCGAGCTCATCGCCCGCGGCCTCGACAACAAGGAGATTGCCGCCGCCGCTTACATGGGCGAAGGCACCGTACGCAACCACATCAGCTCGATCCTTGCCAAAATGGGCCTACGCAACCGCACGCAGATCGCCATCGCCTACCTGCGAGGGTAATTGCCCAACAACCGACCACCCCGGCATAGCAAAATGGCTGCTATCGATTTAATGCCATTTCAAAACTATGCCGGTTTACTACGATGAATCGCCCACCTTCGACCACGGCAAATTGCACGCTTCCAAAACCGCAGGTAGAACGCTTGCGATATTTAGAAAAATGCAGTCATGGTCGGGAATGTCGAGTTCATCGTAGTAAACCGGTATAGTTTTGTTCGGGCGGCCCTGCGCGAGTGCCTCCGCAAGCCTTGCGAGACCAAAATGATCTGCTTTCTTCCGCCCGCGGAGATCGGCTG